>JANXUM010000053.1 GCA_025356215.1 Bryobacter sp.
CTGGTGGCGATGCCGCTGGCGCTGATCGGGAGCTTGGTTGTTCTGGGGAGTTAGCGGCTGCGGGATGTTGAGTTGGTCGAGTTGCGCCATTTCCATCAGGCCCAGCCGATGGAGATCGAAAGCAGTAGGATGCCGAGGGCTCCGGACGCGATGGGCAGGATCCCATCCATCTCATCAAAGCGCTTGCTTCCGGACGATGTGAAGACGCCCCAATACCCGATGGTCAAACAGGCGATCGCAATCGCCATAAGGATGCGCACTCCTCAAAGCTAGCAGGCATTGGAACGGTTTCACGCCTTGCTAGGATTGTGCGTAATCATGAGCTCAACATTTTCGTTGGCGGAGACACTGCAAGAAATTGAGTCCAGCGAACAGCAGCGGCGGGGACCCGCGATGCAGATATTGCTGATTCAGGCGAGGAAGGATGCCGGGATTTACGATCAGGCTCTGCCGGTCTTTCAGAAGTGGGTGTTCGCGGCTCCCGATCCTTTTACGGCCCGTTGCGCGGCGAAGGGGATTGAACTGATTTGCGGGCCCGAGGAGGGGCGGAGGGTTTGGATGGCGCTGCTGAATAGCGAGAACCTCGACATTGTGGCTGGGATCGCGATCGCGACGAGCGACCCGAGCTTTGGGCCGGTGATTGTGGACTTGTTCCGCAGCCGCAGTGAGACTCGCGTGCGGTCGGCCATGATCTCGGCGCTGGGATTTTTGAAGGACCCGGGGACGCTGCCACTGTTGTGCGAGCAGGTATCCAGACCGGAATATCGGAAAGAGGCAATACAATCGCTGTACGCGATGGGCGACGCGCGGGCGATCCCTTACCTGGAACCGCTGCTGAAGGATCATACGGTGATGTGGGCGCAGGGCGAATACGATAATCACGCGCCGGCGATGCGGGTAAGCGATGTTGCGCGCGATACGATTTCACGCTTGCGGAAGTGAGGGCGCGGGGGGCAGATCACTTAATCGTCCCGGGGGCGACCGAAACACAGCACGTATCCGCTGTTGTCTTTTATTTCGAACAATCGCGCTAGTCGGCGAAGGGGATTTCGAAGTAGAAGATCTCTTGATTGGAGGCTGCGTCAATGAGGCCGTTGATGTAGACTTTGGCCGTTGTGCGGTGTTTGACGTTGAAGTAGAAAAAGCCGCTGGCGGTTTCGCCCGCCGCGATCATCTTGACGGCGAAGGCGCGGGCCTCGATCTCGGGGGCGGCCAGGGGGTTCTTCTTCTTGCGGGTTGGAATGGGCAGGGGCCTGGGGCCGAGGTTGGGCGCGCTGGGGCCGCCGGCGGCCGAAGTGATTTCATTGGGGCGGAGGGCTTCCACCTTGCCCAGGCCGGGCACGATGTATTGCACTTCGAGCGGGCTGACGCGGAGGGCGGTCTTGCGGGTGTTCTTGATGACGATCAGAACCGGCAGTACCTCGTACTGATTGGGGTTAAGCTTGCCGAAGGCTTTGGATGCCTTGTCAGCCGTGTCGTAAGCCTCGACGCCGATGGTGACTTGATCGAGGGTCGTTTTCGATTTCATATCTTCGGCGGCTGGGGCTTTGAAGGCCATCTCGTTGGCCGCCCATGCACCGCGGGCCGCCGCTATACTCGAAAGCACGACTAATTCTCTGCGAGTCAAGTTCACCTACCTTCTGATTCGGCTGGCCACGGCCGCCGCACTGCCACTCCTTCTACTGTATGCGGCTTGGCGCTGTGCGCGGCAACCGGCATATTTTGCAGGGATGAGAGAGCGGCTGGGGTGGTTGCCCACCGACATCTCCTCGACGAGGCCGGGGGGGATTTGGTTGCACGCGGTCAGCGTTGGCGAAGTGGCGAGCGTGGTGCCGTTGCTGAAAAGTTTGCGTTCGGCGCTGCCGGATACGCCGCTGTTTGTGAGCACGGGGACCTTGGCGGGACGGGCGCTGGCGGGGACGCGATTGCGGGGGCTTTGCGATGGGGTGTTCTTTGCGCCGGTCGACTATGCGTTTGCCGTGCGGCGGGTGTTGCGCCGGATATCGCCCGCGTTGGTTGTCAATCTGGAAACCGAGATCTGGCCGAATTGGATTCGCGAGGCTAAGCGCAGTGGGGCGATGTGGGCGCAGGTAAATGCTCGGATCTCTGACAAGGCGTGGCCCCGCTACCGGAAGTGGCGGTGGGTGTTTGCCTCGGTGTTGCCGCAGATCGATTATGTGGCGGCGCAGAGCGAGGGGGATGCGGGGCGGTTTCGCGAGCTTGGCTTTGAGCGGGACATTGCGCTTGTGGGGAATTTGAAGTTTGATTTTGAGCCCTCGCGGGCCGGAGCGGCGGGGGATGCGGTGGCGTGGTTGGGGGCGCAGGAATCGAAGCCTTTGTGGGTAGCCGCTTCGACGACCGCGGTGGGCGGCATGGATGAGGACGAGGCTGTGATTGAGGCGTTTGAGTCGTTGGGGGGACGGGTTAGGTTGTTGCTTGCTCCTCGTAAGCCGGAGCGCTTTGACATTGTTGCGGAGAAGCTTCGGGCGCGGGGAATCGCGTTTGCGCGGCGGACACGGCTGGGGGAGTGCGCGGCAGCCGATGTGTTGTTGCTCGATTCGATTGGGGAGTTGGCGGGGTTGTTCTCGCTGGCCGATGTTGTGTTTGTGGGCGGGAGTTTTAACGCGACCGAGGGGCACAACATCCTCGAACCCGCGTCGTTTGGGAAGCCGATTGTGACGGGGCCGCGGATGGGGAATTTTGCCGAGATTCAGCGGCGCTTTGCGGGGGTTGTTTGCGAGTTGAATGGCCCGGGGGAGTTGGCTGGGGCGGTGGCGAGATTGATTGTCGACGACGGGGGCGCGGGGGCGCGGGGCGGGGAATTGGCCGCTTCGATGCGCGGGGTGGCGGCACGTTTGACGCCGGTTCTGGTTGCGCTTTATGGCGAGGGCGTGCCGAAGGGGTTGGTTGCGTTATCGAGCCTTTTGCAGCCGGCGAGCTTGCCTTGGATCTGGGTATCGCAACGGAGCGTGGCGTCGCGACGGTTGCCTGTGCCAGTGGTGTCGGTGGGGAATTTGTCGATGGGTGGGACGGGCAAGACTCCGCTGGTGTTAGCGTTGGCCCGGGAGTACGCGGCGGCGGGAATGCGGGTGGGGATCCTGACTCGCGGCTATCGGCGCAGATCTTCGCGCGAGGTGTTGGTGGGCCCAGGGGAGCGGGTGCCCGAGCGGGCTGAGACGGGGGACGAGGCGCAGTTGTTCTTGCGCGAAAGCCGCTACGCGGTGGGTGTGGGCGCGGATCGTTATCAGGTGGGGCGGGCGCTGCTGGAGCGCTATCCAGTGGATATCTTGCTGCTGGACGACGGGTTCCAGCACCGGCGGTTGGAGCGGGATTTCGATTTGGTTTGTGTGGATGCTTTGCGGCCGTTTCCTGGGTGGGGGGTGCCGCCGGCGGGGTGGCTGCGGGAGCCACTTGGGGCGTTGCGGCGGGCGGACGCGTTTGCGATTACGCGAGGGCGGCGGGGGGTGGATTACCGCGGATTGGAGCAGGTGCTGGGGCGGCGGGGTTTCATGATCGAAACGCGGGAGAGCCTGGCGGAGTTGCCGGAGCAGGGCCGGCGGCTGGCGTTTTGTGGGTTGGGGAACCCGGCTTCGTTCCGGCAGAGCCTGGATGCGATCGGGCTGCGGGAGGTGGAGTTGGTTGAGTTTACCGACCACCATGAATACAGTGCCGGGGACATGGAAGCACTGCGAGCGCGGGCGGAGGTGTTGATTACGACGGCCAAGGACGCGGTGAAGGTAGGCGGGGTGTATGTGTTGGAGCAGGAGGCGGTGCTGCCGGCGGGGTTGATCGCGTTGATTGAGTCTGGAAGGGTTTCAATTTCGTGAAGGGGGTGAAACTGGACCGGTAGTGTCGGTTATACTGGGAATTCCCGATGCTGAACTCGACCGTTACCACGAGTCCCGCCCCGAATAAGAAAATCATTCTTCTTTCGCCGCGTGGATTTTGCGCAGGGGTAGTCCGCGCGATTGATGTTGTCAAAATTGCGCTGGATCTCTATGGTGCGCCGATCTACGTACGCAAGGAGATTGTTCACAACAAGCACGTTGTGGACGAGCTACGCGCGGCAGGTGCGATTTTTGTCGATGAATTGGCGGAGGTGCCCGGCGGGGCGCGCGTCATTTTCTCGGCCCACGGCGTATCGCCTGCGGTGCGGACCGAGGCGGCAGAGCGCAATCTGAACGTGATCGACGCGACTTGCCCGTTGGTGACCAAGGTGCATCTGGAAGCGATCCGTTTTCAGCGCAAGGGCTATTCGATCGTTCTCGTTGGCCACTCGAATCACGACGAAGTGATTGGCACGATGGGCGAAGCGCCGGACTGCACCTTCCTGGTGGAGCACCCGGAAGACGTTGCCAAGCTGAACTTGCCGGACCCCAACAAGATCGTATATCTGACGCAGACGACTCTGTCCCTGGACGAGACGCGCGACATTATTGCGGCGTTGAACGAGCGATATCCGAATATTCAAGGACCCGGGGCGCAGGACATCTGTTACGCGACGGAGAACCGGCAAATTGCGGTGAAGGCCGTGGCACCGCTGTGCCAGTTGCTGCTGGTGGTGGGTAGCCAAAATTCTTCGAACTCTCGGCGATTGGTTGAGGTTTGCGAGAAGTCTGGAGTACCGGCGTATCTGGTGGACGATCGCTCCGAGGTGAGGCCGGAATGGCTGATCGGCGTGAATACGGTTTCGATCACGGCCGGAGCGAGCGCGCCGGAGAATCTGGTGGAAGAGCTGTTGGCATTTCTCAAGAACGAGTACGGGTTTGGCGAGATGGTGGAAATGGAGATTAAAGAAGAAGACGTGCGGTTCACGCTTCCGATGGAGCTGCATACGATCGCCAACGCCATGCCGGGGGTTGCCTAGGAATGAGTCCACAACTGCAGGTCGCGGATCCGGTGACGGCGAACGCAGTTCAAGCGGTGCGCAAGGCTTCTGACTTTATGCTGCACCGGCAGCATACGGCGGGGTTTTGGTGGGAAGATTTGACGGCGGACACGACGCTGGAGTCCGACTACATTCTGTTCCAGTTGTGGTTGCATCGGGTGGAGAACGGGGTCTGGAATCCTCCGAACCGAGAGATCATCGACCGGGCTGTGGCGTCGATTTTTTCGCGGCAACTGGACGACGGTGGGTTCAACATTTATCCGCAGGGACCGGCGGAAGTGTCGGCTTGCGTCAAGGCCTACTTCTCATTAAAGGTGGCCGGGACGGCGGCGGAAGATCCGAGGATGGTGCGGTTGCGCGACCGGATCCAGGACTTGGGGGGCTTGCAGGCGGCCAATAGCTACACGAAGCTGAACCTGAGTTTGTTTGGGTTGTATCCTCGCGACTGTGTGCCGAGCGTGCCGCCGGAGATGATCCTGCTGGGCAACTTTATCTATGAGATTTCGAGTTGGTCGCGAGCGATCGTGATTCCGTTGTCGATCATCGCATCGTCCAATGTGCGCTGCCCGATCCCGGCGGGCTTTACGCTCGATGAACTGATCAAGGATGGGGCGGCGTTTGACTTCCGTCCGGCTGAGAAGTTTTGGACTTTCAAGAATTTCTTCTACACGGCGGATAGCGTGCTGAAGATTTACGAAGGGTCGCCGCTGAAGAATCTGCTGCGCCCGATGTCGATCCAGCGCTGCGAGGCTTGGATGCTGGAGCGCCTGGAGCACTCAGACGGATTGGCCGCGATTTACCCGCCGATGATGTACACGGTGATGGCGATGGATGTCCTGGGCTATACGAAGGACGACCCGCGCCGGGTGGACGCGCTGAAGCATTTTGACAATCTGATGGTGGACGACGACACCAAGGGCTTCTATTTTCAGCCTTGTTTCTCGGTGGTTTGGGACACGGCGATCGCCGCCTATGCGTTGGCTGAGGTTGAGGCGAGCCCGGTGAGTTCGGACTTGCAGCAGTCGTTGAATCGCTGCGCGGATTGGTTGCTGACGAAGGAATGCCGGCGCAAGGGCGACTGGGCGGTAAAGCGACCGAACCTGGAGCCGTCGGGTTGGTATTTTGAATTTGCCAACGAGTTTTATCCGGACATTGACGATACCGCGATGGTGTTGATCGGGTTGGACAAGGCGCAGGCGACGAATCGGACGGCGCAGGAAGCGGCGGCGCGGCGGGCGGTGAACTGGCTGCTGGGGATGCAGGGCAAGGACGGCGGATGGGCGGCGTTCGACGTCGACAACAACTGGTATTTCCTGGGGGATGTGCCGTTTGCGGATCATAACGCGATGCTGGATCCATCGTGCCCGGATATTACGGGCCGCGTGATGGACGCGCTGACGCGCTACGGAATTGGGGCGAATCATCCGGCGGTGCGCAAGGGGATCGAGTATCTGATCCAGTCGCAGGAACAGGATGGATCGTGGTACGGGCGTTGGGGCGTGAACTATGTCTACGGCACTTTCCTTGCGTTGAAGGGACTTCGGCAGGCGGGCGTGAGCGATCGCGAAGTTTATATCTTGCGGGCCGGTGAGTGGCTGCGCTCTGTGCAGAACGCGGACGGCGGCTGGGGTGAATCCTGCCGCAGTTATGACGAGCATCGTTTTGTGGAGGGGCCCTCGACTGCAAGCCAGACGGCGTGGGCGGTGATGGGCCTGTTGGCTGGCGGGGACGAGACGAGCGAGAGCGTGCGCAAGGGTGTCGAGTATCTGATTCGGACGCAACGGGAAGACGGGAACTGGGATGAGGAACTGGCGACGGGGACGGGCTTCCCGAAGGTGTTCTATCTGACCTATCACATGTATCGCAACGCGTTTCCGATGATGGCGTTGGCGATGTATCTGAATCGCGGCAAGGCTGCGCATTGATGGATCGCGGCTGGATGAAACGGTAGACGTGCCTAGAGCGTTGGTGACCGGGGCCACCGGCTTTGTCGGCTGGCATGTGGCAAGAAAATTGAAAGAGCGCGGATGGGATGTCCGCGCTCTTTCGCGTTCGGGTGCGGTGGCGGAGTTGGATGTGGAGACGGTGCGGGGGGATTTGCGCGACGAGGCGTCGCTTGAAAAGGCTTGTGTGGGGTGCAGCCATGTTTATCATGTGGCGGCGGACTATCGGCTTTGGACGGCCAAGCCGGAGGAGATGTACGAATCGAATGTTGAAGGGACGCGCAAGCTGTTGCGGGCGGCGCGCGGGGCGGAGAGGATCGTGTACTGTTCGACCGTGGGTGCGGTGGGGATGCGCGCAGGGGTGATCGCCGATGAGAATTCCCCGGTGGGGTTGGGCGACATGAAAGGGCACTATAAGCGATCGAAATTTATGGCCGAGCAAGTGGCGCGCGAGGCGGCGGTGGCGGGGCTGCCGGTGATAATTGTGAACCCGACGACGCCGGTGGGGGATCACGATTTTAAGCCGACGCCGACGGGCAAGGTGATTGTCGATTTTCTCGAAGGCCGGATCCCGGCTTACATCGATACTGGCTTGAACTATGCCGATGTTGACGACGTGGCCGAGGGGCATCTGTTGGCGGCCGAGCGCGGGCGTGTTGGAGAGCGCTATATTTTGGGCGGCGAGAATCTGACGTTGAAGCAGATGCTGGACAAGTTGGCGGTGCCGGCGGGGCGGCCCGCGCCGACGGTGCGAGTGCCCTATGCGTTGGCCTACGCGGCGGCGGCTTGCTCGACGGCCTGGGCGGGCGTGACGGGCACGCATCCGGGGATTCCGCTGGACGGGGTGCGCTATGCGCACATCAAGATGTGGGTGAATTGCGAGAAGGCGCGCTTGGAGCTTGGCTATGTGCCGAAGGCGGTGGATGGCGCGCTGGCGCGGGCGGTGGAATGGATTAGAAAGTCGGCGGGACGTGGGTGAAGTGTTGATGGTTTGCGCGATGGGGTTTGAGGCCGAGGCGTTGCCGTCGAAGTATCGATCGGTGGTGTGCGGCGTTGGCTTTCAGAATGCGGCGCGGGTGGCGGCGGAGGCGATCTTGCGCTACCGACCGAGCGCGGTTGTGTCGGTGGGGACTTGCGGGGCGCTGGACCCGGGGCTTGAGTTGGGGCGGGTGCTTTGCGCGTCGCGAATCTTGTCGACGGTGGGGGATTTTGAGTGCGTGGCGTTGCAGGCGGAGTGTGGGGTTTTGTACTCGCAGGATCGGGTGGCTGTGACGGTGGCGGAGAAGGCGGCGCTGCGGGCGCGCGGTGCGTCGATGGTGGATATGGAGGCGGGCGTGATTGCGCGCGAGTGTGCCAAGGCGGGGATTCCGTTTGGGGCGCTGAAGGCTGTGAGCGATGTGGCGGGTGAGGATTTGCCGGTGGATTTCAATCGCTACCGGCGGGCCGATGGCGGGTTTAAAAACGCGCGGATTGCGATTGCTGGCATCATGAAGATAGCGGCCTTGATCAGGCTGCAACAGCAGGCGAAATTTGCCACTAAGCGACTGGGGGAAGCGGTTGAAAACGCTATCGCAAACATCACCTAAGACCATGTACGCCGCCGTGTATCGTGGCAAGCAGCGGGTGGAAATTGAAGAAGTGCCGGTGCCCACGATTGGTCCCGGGGAGCTGTTGATCGAGGTGGAGGCGTGTGGGATTTGCCACACCGATTTGAAGAAGATCGAATATGGGCTGCTTGCGCCGCCGCGAATCTTTGGGCATGAGACGGCGGGGCGCGTGGCGGCGGTGGGCGAGGGGGTGACGCGTTTTGCGGTTGGGGATGCGGTGATCGCGTTTCATCACATTCCGTGCGGGAACTGCTTTTATTGCGCGCGGCGATTGTATGCGCAGTGCGCCGGGTATTTGAAGGTGGGGATCACGGCCGGGTTTGAGCCGGCGGGCGGAGGCTACGCGCAGTTTGCGCGGGTGATGCCGTGGATTGTGGAGCGGGGAGTGGAGAAGATTCCGGCGGGAGTTTCGTTTGAGCAGGCGAGCTTTGTTGAGCCGGTAAACACCTGCCACAAGGGGATCGAGCAATCGGGCGTTGTAGCGGGGGATGTTGCGTTGGTGCTGGGGCAGGGGCCGATCGGGTTGATCTTCACGATGTTGTTGAAGCACCGGGGGATTACGACGGTGGCGACGGACACGATGCCGGCGCGGCGGGAGCAGTCGCTTCGATTTGGCGCGGTGAGGGCCTTAGATCCGTTGACAGAAGATTTGCCAGGAGCGGCGCGGGAGTTGACGCAAGGGCGCGGGGCGGACGTGGCGTTTGTGGCGGCCAGTGCGCCGGGGATTGTGGAGCAGGCGATCCGTGCGACGCGGCCGGGCGGGCGGATCGTATTATTTGCGCAGACTTCAGATAAAGAGCGAATCGAGATCTCTGGAGCGGACATCTGTAAGGGTGAGCGGACGATGATGGGAGCGTACTCGGCGGATGTTGACTTGCAAGCGGAGTCGGCGAGGCTGGTATTCTCGGGAGAGATCCCGGTGGCGGAACTGGTCACCCACAGATTCGGATTGCGCGATATCCTTAAAGGTGTGGATCTAGCGACACATCCAGACTCGAAATCGTTGAAAATAGTAGTGTTGCCGCAGCAGCTTTAGAAAACGGGTAAAGAAACTAAGACTTCGTGAAGAACGAAATGCTGGCCGCCGTCTTATACGGCAAAGAACACGTTGAGATTCAGAAGGTGGCGGTGCCCAAGTTGGGCGACGGCGACGTTTTGGTTCGGGTTCGCGCTGCGTTGACATGCGGCACGGACGTTAAGGTGTTTCGTCGTGGGTATCACGCGCGAATGATTGTTCCTCCGGCGCTGTTTGGCCACGAGTTGGCGGGCGACATCGTGGAGGTGGGCAACGGCGTTAAGACGTTTAAGGCGGGGCAGCGGGTTGTGGCAGCGAATTCGGCACCTTGCGGGGAATGCTTCTATTGCAAGAAGCACAACGAGAATCTTTGCGAAAATTTGCTGTTTAACAATGGCGCGTATGCTGAGTTCATCCGGATTCCGTCGCGCATTGTCGAGAAGAACATGTATGAGATCCCGGACCATGTCGCCTATCAAGATGCGGCGTTGGCCGAGCCTTTGGCGTGCGTGATTCGCGGCATTGACGAGACGGGTGTGAAGGCCGGGGACACGGTGGCGGTGATTGGCGTGGGGCCGATCGGATTGATGTTTGTCCGTTTGCTGGCTTTGCGCAATTGCAAGGTGATTGCCATTGGGCGGCGGCGGCCGCAACTGGATCGGGCGGTGAAGTTGGGTGCGCACGTGACCTTGTCGATCAAAGAAGAGAAGGACATTGCGGCGGCGGTGCGGCGCGAGAACGGCGGCTACGGGGCCGACGTGGTGATTGAAGCGGTGGGGACACCGGAGACCTGGCAGATGGCGATCCAGATGCTGCGTCGCGGCGGCGTGGCGAACTTCTTTGGCGGTTGCCCAGCGGACACCAAGGTGCATCTGGATACGCAGTTGATGCACTACTCGGAGATCACTTGCACGGCGAGCTTTCACCACACGCCGGCGCATGTGCGTAAGGCGCTGGAAGCGGTTGTGGCGGGCTACATCACGGCCTACGACTTTGTTACGGGCGAAGAGCCGCTGAGCAATTTAAACGAAGTGCTGTCGCACCAATTGCACAAGAATGGCGCCGTCAAAACTGCCATCATTCCTTGAGCCAGCCGCCTTTGTGCGGAGCGCCGACGCGATGGAGCGGCGGTGGGGGCTTGAGGAATCGCTTGCATACACGCGTTGGCTGTCAACGCATCACTACGAGAATTTTCATGTGGTTAGTTTCTTGTTGCCCAAAGAACTGCACCAGGACTTCTATAACGTTTATGCGTTTTGCCGCTGGGCGGACGATTTGGGCGATGAAATTGGGGACACCCGGGAGTCGTTGCGGCTGTTGAACTGGTGGCGCGGGATGCCAGCGGGGAACCCTGTGTTTGTGGCGTTGAAGCGGACGATCGAGGCGCGGGGGTTGCCGCTTGATTGCTTCTCGAACCTGATTACCGCGTTTGAGCATGACCAGGTTGTGACGCGTTACGCGAACTGGGATGAGGTGTTGGCGTATTGTGTGAATTCGGCCAATCCGGTGGGGCGGCTGGTGCTGGCATTGTGCGGCTATCACGACGAGGAGCGGGCGCGGCTGAGCGACTACACTTGCACGGGCTTGCAGCTTGCGAATTTTTGGCAGGACGTGCGTGTCGACGTGGGAAAGGATCGTATCTATCTGCCGCTGGATTTGCTGGCGCGGCATGGGGTGAGCGAGGCCGATGTGATGGGGTTGCGGCATAGCGCGGGGTTTGCGGCGGCGATGCGCGAGGCGGTAAATTACGCGCGGGGGTATTTTGAACGCGGGCTGCCATTGATTGCGACCTTGGATGCGCGGTTGTCGCTGGACATTGAGCTGTTCTCGCGCGGGGGGCTGGCGATTCTCAAGAAGGTGGAGCAGGCGGAGTACCGGGTGCTGGACGCGAGGCCGAAGATTGGCAAGGGTGAGCGGGTGTGGTTGCTGTTCTCGACGATCTTGCGATGGAGCAAGAATCGGATAGTTAGTGGGGGGCCTGGGCGCGTAGGCTCTAACTATGACTTACAGAAACCCCCTCGCACTTAGCGTTTTTGGGACTGGCATTTTGCTCTTTGGGCAACCCGCGACCCTCACCTGGAACCCCGACAAGATTGTCTGGCAGCGGCACGACCCGGACGGCACCAAGTACGCCGTGCTGGATGGCGACCGCGACGCGCCGGGCGAGGCGCACTTTGAAGGGTCCGACGGGGAGTGCGTCATCATCGGGACGGCGCTGGGCGGATGGAAGACGCGGGAGCTGGAGTAAGACCGTGATGCCCATCGATCCGATCGCTTACTTGAGCCAGTACTTACGCGACCACGCGGACGAGCCAGTGTCGCTGGAAGATATGAGCCGCATTACGGGATACAGCCCGTTTCACTTACAGCGTAAGTTTAAGGCGGCGCTGGGCGTGAGCCCGATGCGGTTTCATGCCAGGTGCAGGATGGATCGGATGAAGACGTCGTTGCGCGGTGACGAGACGGTGACGGTGGCGATGTACGAGGCGGGCTTTGGGTCGTCGAGCCGCCTCTATGAGCGGGTGGACAGCGAGATTGGCATGACGCCGGCGCAGTACAAGGCGCGGGGGCGGGGTGTCGAAATCTCGTATGTGATCCTGACGACGGCGCTGGGGCGGATTCTGATCGCAGCCACCGACCGGGGCTTGTGCGGCTTGCAGCTATCGGACGACGCGGCGGCGCTACGCGAGGCTTTGCGGGAGGAGTTTCCGGCGGCGAGTTTGCACGAGACGGTGGCGCCGTTCACCGAGCCGTTGCGGCTGTGGCAGGAGGCCATTGAGGGCTTCTTGGGAGGCCGGGCGATTGCCGTTGGTTTGCCGATGGACATTCGCGCGACGGCCTTTCAGGCGAGCGTGTGGCGGTATCTGCGGACGATTCCGGCAGGGGCCACCCAATCGTACTCGGAAGTGGCGGCGGGGCTGGGGCGACCGAAGGCCAGCCGGGCGGTGGCGCGGGCCTGTGCCAGCAACCCGGTGGCGCTGGCGATCCCTTGCCATCGCGTGATACGCAACAACGGTGACCTGGGGGGATACCGTTGGGGGATTGAGCGCAAGCGGGCGATCCTCGAGCGGGAATCGGGCGATACTGGGTTGTACTCGCCGCGCCCGTGACTCCACTTGCCCAATCCTATGAACACTGCGTGCGGATCGCCCGCTCGCGGGCCAAAAACTTTTACTACTCGTTTCTAGTGCTCCCAAAGGCGAAGCGGTTGGCGATGTGCGCGGTGTATGCTTTTATGCGCGAGTGCGACGATCGGTCGGACGAGGCCGGGGCGACCGAGACGGGGCTGGTGGCGTGGCAGGAGCAGATGGATTTGGCGCTGGATGGGGAGATGCCCGATCATCCGCTTTGGCCGGCCTTTGCCGACACCGTGAATCGCTATCGGATTCCGCGCGCTTACCTCTACGACATGATCGAGGGCGTAACGAGCGACCTGAGTTTCTCACAGCCTAAAGACTTTAACGAACTTTACCGGTATTGTTATCGAGTGGCGGGGGTGGTGGGGCTGACGATCACGCATATCTTTGGCTACGAGAAGCCGGAGACGTTGGCCATGGCCGAGAAGTGCGGGATCGCTTTTCAATTGACCAATATCATTCGCGATGTGGGGGAAGATACACAGTTGGGGCGATGTTACTTGCCGCTGGACTTGATGGCTCACTACGGGGTTTCGACTGCGGATCTTGCGCGGGGCGTTGTTAGTTCGCCGGTGCGGACTTTGCTAGCGGACCTGGGCGGGCGCGCGCGCGATTATTACGAGTACTCGCGGCCGATGATTGGACAGGTGGGTCGGGATTCGCAATCGAGCCTGTGGGCGTTGATCGAGATTTATTCGCGATTGTTTGCCCGGATTGAAGGTTCCGGCTATGAGGTGCTGGCTCGACGGCACCGGTTGCCGACTTGGGAGAAGTTATCGATTGTTGCTCAGGCGATGCTGCGCTAGGACTAATCTTCTTCCCATTTGGGGCTGGGGAAGGTTTTGGTGATGTGGTCGTGCCAGGTGAGCTTTTCTTCGTCGAAGAGGCACCAGGCCAAGCCCACGCCGAGCGAGCAGAAGCTGACGATGCTGACCAGCAGGCGCGTTAGGCGCACCTCACGAGAGGGGCGGCGACCGTCGAAATTGAGCAGGCGCAACTGCACAGCGTTCATGCCGGGGGAGTCGCCGTCGCCGATGGCCCAGAGGAGTTTGTAGAGCAACGTGACGCCGAGCGCGGCGCCGAAGTAGGTGCCGAGGTCGAGCTTTGCGAGGCCGAAGTGGCCGCCCGCGAACGCGTAGATGCCGAGCAGGATGCCGACGCCGATCAGGATCATCGCGGCATCGTAGGCAGCGGCCATGGCGCGGTGGGCGGGCATGGCGACGGGGGCGTTAGTGTAGACGACGGGCTCAACGCGGCGGGTTTCGACTGTTTCACTGGGGAAGGGGAACTGTTCCTGGCCGTCCTCGTCGCCGTAGCCGGTGCGCTCTTGATAGCGCTGTTTGGAGCGGGTTTTGGCGTTGCGCTCTTGCGTGGTGCGGATGCCGCGGGCAGCGTCAGTCGACAACGAATCGAAGGGAATGACGCGCTTGGCTTCCTGCACGGGGAAGAGGCGGCCTTGGATGGGATGGCGCGAGCGGAGGTCTTCTGAGGCGAGGCGCTCTTCGAGAATCTCAAGCTTGGGTGCGGCGCTACCGTGGCTCTCGGGCACTAGAACAGGCCCGCTATTGGAGAGGCGGCGCCCGCACAAGTGGCACCGTAGATCCTCAGACGGGTTGTCGCTACCGCAATAGCCGCACTTCATTCGCCAAGACACTCCTTATTGTTCGGATTATCGAGCCCAGGTCTTTAGGTTAACCCGGTTGTGCGCTCCAGCTAGGCTTGTTAACCTAGGCCTTGAGCCGCCAACCCTATACCTCTTTGCAGCCCTCTTCTTTGCATAACACGATTCTTGTGCTTTGTCAGCTAGTTTGTTCATTTTATTGGGTTTCGCTGTTTGTTTGCGTGCCCGTTTCTGCGCAATATCGACCGCCGATTCTGGGTGCGCCGCAGTCGCCGAGTGCCAAGCGGGACCCGGTGGCGCAGAATCCAAATATTAAACTTCCCTTTGTAAGGCAGGATGCGCCGGCGCGGGATCAGGTGAAGGTGAATGCGGCGACGCAGACGGTGGAGGGGGATTGGGTGAAGCTGCGCGGGGCGGCGAAGATCGATATCTACGAGGCGACGATCGAGGGCGACGAGATCGATTACAACATCGAGAGCGGCGAGGCGCATGCGCGCGGGCACGTGCACTACAAGAATTATGAAGAGGGCGAGGACCTGTTTTGCGACAAGGCCGACTACAACACCAAGGACACAACGGGGAAGTTTTATAACATCCACGGGACCTTTGCGGCGCGCATTGACGCGCGGCCGGGGATCCTGACGTCGTCCAATCCGTTTCAGTTCAAGGGTGATTGGGCGGAGCGGATTGACAACAAGTTTTTGCTCTACAAGGGGACCATCACCAGTTGTACTTATCCGCGGCCGTGGTGGACGCTGCGGGCACCTAAGTTCCAGATTGTGCCGGGCGAGCAGGCGACGATGCAGAAGGCGATCTTCCGCGTGCGGGGCGTACCGATTTTTTACTTTCCATACTTTTATAAGTCGCTGGAGAAGCAGCCGCGCAAGAGCGGGTTTTTGACGCCGAACTTTGGGAATTCGTCGCGCTATGGGCAGATTATCGGGATGGGTTACTTTTGGGCGATCAATCGATCTTATGACGCGACTTATCGTTCGCAGTACTTGACCGAGCGGGGTTTTGCGCATGTGTTTGACTTCCGGGGGAAGCCGAGCGACAAGGCGGACTTCGATTTGTATGTATATGGCGTGGGGGATCGCGGGTTGTTGCAGAGCGATGGGAGCCGGACGCAGCAGGGCGGGTATACGATCAGCTTCAACGGCAAGGCAGATTTGGGGAATGGCTGGAAGGCGCGGGGAACTTTTAACTACTTGTCGTCGCTGGTGTTCCGGCAGGCATTTACGCAGAGTTACAACGAGGCGATTTCGTCGGAAGCGAACTCGGTGGGTTACATCGAGAAGCAGTGGCGGGGCAACAACATACAGGCGGTGATTTCGCGGAATCAGAATTTCCAGAGCACGGCGGAGGGCGACTCGATCATCAGTCGTAAGTTGCCGCAGGTGGAATATACGCGGCGGGATACGCAGATTTGGAAGACGCTGCCGGTGTGGGTATCGTTGGAGACCAACGCGGGTTTGTTGAGCCGCACGCAGCCGTTGTTTCAGACGCGACAGTTTGTGACGCGATTGGATGCGACGCCGAGAGTGGCGACGGCGTTCCATTGGGCGGGGTTCAACATCGCGCCGAGCGTGAGTTTGCATGAATCGTATTGGGGGAGCTCGAAGCTGGGGGATCGCGTGCAGGGATCGGACATTACTCGCAGCGCGCGGGACATTCAGGTGGAGTTTTTGCCGCCATCGCTGACGAGAATTTTCGCTAAGTCGCCCAAGTGGATGGGCGGGGGGAAGGTGAAGCATGTGATTGAGCCGAGGGCGACTTTCCGCTATGTGTCGGGCGTGCAGGATTTTGCCAAGATCATTCGCTTTGATGAGAATGAGTTGATGGTGAATACGAAGGAGTTGGAAGTTAGTATCACCAATCGCATTTACGTGAAGCGGGGCGGGACGACGCAGGAGATGTTCTCGTGGCAGGTGTTTCAGCGGCGCTACTTTGACCCGAGTTTTGGCGGGACGCTGGTGGATGGTAAGCGCAACGTGAACTCGTCGACGGTGGATTTCTCGGGTTACTCGTTTTTGGATCGGTTGCGGAATTATTCGCCGATTGCGAGTTCGTTGCGGATGCAGCCGGTGCCGGGCGTGGGCGTGGAGTGGAGGATGGATTACGATCCGCTGCGCGGGAATGTGAGTAACAGTGCGTTTACGGTGGATGGGCGCGTGAATCAATGGTTTGTGTCGGCTGGGCATACGCAAGTGGATTCGAATGTGGCGTTGTCGCCGAAGAATAACCAGTTCCGGGGCTTGCTGGGGTGGGGTGCGGAGAACCGGCGGGGATGGAATGCGGCGTTTTTTGCGATTTACGATTACCGGCTGGGAGTAATGCAATATAACAATACGCAGGTGACTTACAACACGGACTGCTGCGGGTTCTCGGTGCAGTACCGAAGGCTGGCGTTTGGGACTCGGAATGAGAACCAGTTTCGCGTTGCGTTCTCGATTGCGAATATTGGGTCGTTTGGGACGCTGCGGCGGCAGGAGCGGTATTTTTAGACATGTCGTACGTGTTGTGTTTGTTGACCTTTCTTTTCGCGAGCTTCGCAAGCGGGCAACCGCCAGACTCGCAAATCGGCAATCTGAGTATTACAGGGCAGGTACTGAACGAGGTAAGCGGCGAGCCGGTACCGAGGGTCCTCATTGAACTTGGCCACCTACGAAGGTCAACGATTACCGATTCCTCGGGTATGTTCCGATTCGACGGTCTTGCCGTCGGGGCGGACGTAATTTTCAATATCGTTCGACCCGATTTCAGGGCGCGAAATCAGAGTCCCGAGGGCCGATTGGAAAAATCAATTGCCGACTACAAGATTCGCATTTATCCGCTGAGCGCCATCTTTGGGCAGGTATTTGACAACGACGGAAGCCCGATTCCATTTGCGAACGTGGATGCTTTGCAGATGAAAATTGTGAGCGGTCGCCGATTTGTTCAGCGCGTCCGAAATGTTCGGGCCGACGATCAAGGGCGTTACCGGATGTGGGGTTTCGAGCCAGGAAAATTCTATTTGTTTTGTACCGGTAAGCTTGGGGGATTGCGAACCTTTGTAGGATCGACACCGCCTATGACCGACGACACCGAGGCTTTCATCCCGACCTACTACGGTGGGCAGATGGATCTGGCATCGGCAACGCCGATCGAGCTGAAGGATGGCGCGAATTTTGAGGCGAACTTCAGGTTGCCGATGCACCAAGCGTCGCAAATCTCTGGACGAGTTCTAAATTTCAAGAGTGCGCCTCCTCCGACCATCAAACTATTTCGCGGAAGCACGGACGGGGATGGGGGCCTTGCGCACCGAGTTGTTATGAATTCCGTTACCGGTGTGTTCGTGATTTCCGATGTAGTGCCGGGGCAGTACAGACTGGTGGTGCGCCAAGAATCCCGGGAGGCGCCGTTTCTCGCAGAGGCTACGGTCAACGTTGGAACCAAGCCCTTGGAAGGCCTGACTTTGAGCCTTGCTCAGAGGCCCGCGTTGGCTGTGAGAGTGAAGACTGAAGACGGCTTGCCCATAGATGGGAATTCGAATCGGGTCGCCCTCGCTTTGCATCGAAACGGCAGGAACGTCGTGTCGCGGAATCTCTATTTCGATCGAGGCGAATCGAAGGGTGAAATCCAAACGCAGTTTGAATCTGTGGAGCCGGGCGTTTACGAAGTCGAAGTGGAGACGCGGGGAACTACGACGGTCGGGTCGATTCGTTTCGGGGGGGCCGACCTTCTGGAGTCTAGAAGACTTGAGATTCCTCCCGGAGTTGGGAGTTTGCCTCCGTTGGAGATTGGACTCACCAAGCGAGGATTCCAGCTCACTCTGGAATTTCATCCGGATATTGCGCGTAAGGCCGGGGCCGTATTGCTGGTTCCACAATTCCCGGCGTCATTCGGCGTTCTAGTGTCCACTGACTTCCTCGCCCCGGAGTCGCGTCTGGTGCCGCGGTCACCGGATAACGGGAAGGGCGTGGATCGCAAGGCACACTTTGACGGGCTGCCCGCCGGCGACTATCTGGCATATGCTTTCACTACGCTCGATAATATTGAATTCAACGAGCCGTCTTGGCGCAGCAGTTTGCGCGGCGGAGTCCGTGTGACTCTTTCTGGGATTCCCGGAACGGCGGTTAAGTTAATCGAGGAACTGACGCAATGATAGCCGGGCTCTTGATGGGAGGGTTGCTTTTTGCACAGGCGGCCCCCAATACCTTTGAGGTTTCGGGCAAAGTCGTGGACGCGGTGACGCAACGGTCGTGTGCCGGGATGAGAGTGCGTATCCAGCAACAGGAGCCGCCATTCCGCATCTTGTCGGAGACCAAGTCCGGGGACGATGGAGGATTCCAACTCAGAGCACCTGAAGGCAAGTTTCGGTTACTTGTCGATCGGCGAGGACTGCCGTCGCAGTACTTCGGGTCGCAGGCCCTGGTCGGAGGATTCAGCTCGGATTTAGTGGTCGGCAAGGGGAAGCCGTTGCGCGATTTGCGCTTCCTGGTTTACCCCCCATCGTCCATTTCCGGCACTGTGACGGATGAGTCCGGCGATCCGGTTGCGTCGGCTCGTGTCCAACTCGTGGAGAGCTCGCGAATTCTCGGCAGAAGGCGGAGCGCGCATGTCGCCGAGGTGTTCACGAACGATCTGGGAGCTTATCGTTTCGGTGGGCTTCGTGCGGGAACTTACTACCTGGTAGTAAGCGGCAGGCCATGGTATCAAACGGATCTTCGGTCAACTGTCGATTCGGCCACGTTTGCGCCGTTGTTCTCGCCTGGCGTTCGAAATGCGCGAGCGGCGGTTCCGTTCGAGTTAAGCGCGGGTGAGGACAAGACGGTGAACCACCTGTTGTCCTTGGTTCCGGCGCGGAAGCTTGAAGTAGAGTGCGCCACTCGCCTTCCGGGGCGGGTTCGGATACAAATTGCATTAGTGGGGCCAGCTGGAGTGGATTCCTATTTCGGTGTGCAAGACGGCGGGGGCTGTGACAGGACATTCGAAGTCCCGCCCGGCAGTTATGAGGTGCGGTTGTTGAACCCGGAAGGATCGGAAGCGCTCAGCGCCCGGGCGGCAGTGGAGGTTACCAATAGCGACGTAAAGGTGAGCCTGTCTCCAGCGGCGATGGCGTCTGTGGACGGCGCTGTTGCGATCAAGGGCCCCACAAACACGCGTCCGACTTTGATCTTCCTTGAAGATGTGAAGACTGGTAGAACGATATCCCGCCAAACGACGAGTGACGGGAAATTTCACTTCCCGGCGGTTATGCAAAGTAGTTACCGCGTCCGCGTCGGAGCCTCGCGGGGATATCATTTTGAGAGTGTGGCGCTTGGCGAAGAACCGCTGAAGGGCAATCGGTTCGAAGTTGGCGTCGATTCGTTGACCGGGTTAAACGTGAGGATGATTGCGGCGGGCGGGCGGGTTCGCGGACGGGTGTTTGAAGGCGACGTCGCTAAGCCCGGAGCACTGGTTGTCTTGGTATCGGAACGAGAACTGGAACCGCGAGCGTTCGCCACCGACAGCGATGGGAGTTATGACATTGAAAGTGTTCCAGCTGGGCAGTTCAAGATTTTCGTAGCACCTAGACTAGATTTTTTGTTCGAGGAGCCACTGGAAGTTGCTCCCTTATTAGCGAACGCGCAGACCGTGATTGTGGCGAAGGACGCGACAGTTGAGCTGGATTTGCGGGTTCCTTTGGCGGTGCGGTAGGCTCGACGGCGGATCCATCCACCCGATTACGTTTTGGCGAAGCGAGATGGGGCTTGGACGATTCAGTGGACCGGGAAGCTGCCTGAAACCAGTGCAACGCGTACAAGGGGCCAGTCCTCATGAGCATCGAACTTGACACGGTGGAGGTCTGCAGTTCGAGTCTGCACAGGTCCACCATAAAACCCTTATAAGTCAATCAGTTTGCGGAAGTCTTATGAGACTTCGCGGATAAAGGATGACGCTGCGCAAGCCGAGCGCACGCCACCCGCCACGCTGTAAACTGGGAAACAACAATGAATTGGCTCCTTGAGCTTGCTGGCCGGTTCTCCTACTGGATCTCCCACGATGCAGCTGCGACCGCTTGGCGCGAATGGTTGAACTTCGCCGTAAGCGTCGCCATTGCAATTATTGCGATTTGGCAAGATCGAATCCGCGCTTGGTTCAAAAGGCCCAAAGTGAGTTTGATCGTTCAGACTGGTTCGCCCTTTTCAGATCTCACAGTGCTTGATGTTGCGATACCAGTTGAGAATCCCAATGGAACCGTAAATAAGGGTGCGGTTGGGGCCGCCCGCTGCTACTTCTTCAGGGTGCTGGTAAAAAATTCTGGGAAGGAAACCGCTAGGCGAGTTGAAGTATTCGTCCAGAGCGTCAAACGAATTCTGATTGATGAATCCGAAGAGCTACTGAAAGACTTTCCGCCGATGAACTTGACGTGGGCTCATTCGGGTGGCGTACCAAAGGACCTAAGCCCAGGCATGTCGAAGTTTGTGGACTTGGGATGCATATTGGATCCCAAAGCGCTCAAGCGGCAACCCGCGAGCCTCAGGCATCAATTCCAGAAATGGAACGCGCTCGAAGACAAGACCAAAACGATCTTTACGTTTGAACTTGAAGTCAAGCCTCACCATCTTGGGCACATCGTTGAGAGCGGGCGCTACCGCATTCAAATTCTAACGAGCGGTGAAAACTTCGATCCTTTCGAGACTCTCATTGAGATGAACTTTTCTGGCGATTGGTTTGATGCTGAAGCGGATATGTACCAGCAGGGATTTCAACTTGAAACCATTGGCGCCTCAAAAGGAACGTGGTGGGATCGATTCTTGCTGAATATCGGACTTCGGAGCCAGCCCAACAAGATCGTTTGACCGTGAGCCGTGCTTACTTGTTCGCCTCACCTTCGCATTGGGCTAACCTGATTGGGAGGCCATGAGCAGAATTGCCATGTGGTCGCGTTGGCTACGCGTTTCCGTAAGCTTCGTCCAGTAACTCGACCACATGCCGAACCGGCACCGCATTGTCCTTGAGCTTGCCGGTTCCATGCAGCTTGCACCCGGCCGCGAGTTGGATCATGCAGCCGGGGTTGGAACTGGCGATCTGGTCGGGGGCGACGCTGTTGGCGTTTCGCATCTTT
>JANXUM010000325.1 GCA_025356215.1 Bryobacter sp.
TTCTGTCCGGCTTGCTTCTTAGAAGAAAAAGTGGAAGCCGAGACGGAGCACGCGAGGCGACTGATAGGCGCTCGCCAAGTTGAACTGCGGATTCAGGCGAACGTCCTGTGCGGTCATGATCGACCGGTAGTTCGAGTAGCCCTTGAAGATATCCGCGGTGTTGTCGAACTGGATGCCGCCGTCGTTCGGATGATCGATGGCGCCACTCTTGTTGGTCACGCTGGCGTTGTTGAACAGATTCGAAGCGTTGACTTCGAAGCGGAAGTAACGCGTCTCGCTGCCCTTCACACGGATGTCATGCGTAAGCAGGAAATCCGTCTGGAAGAAGCGGGGCGTGCGGCCAAGGTCGCCGCGACCGTTCGGGTAAACCGGCACGCCATTGATGGAGAGCTCACTGGTAATCGGGGTTCCGCTGTACCAGTTGACGACCGGCGCAAAATGCGTCGTGCCGCCGAACCACTTCTTGTCGTAGCTGGTGAAGACCTTGAAGGTGTGCGGCCGGTCGGTGGCCAAGCGGCCCTCGACGAGCTTGCCCTTCTGGTCATAGACCATGAAGGCTTCGTCGAAGTAGCGGTTGACGTTGGGGCTGGTGCGGCCGTTCTCGTCCGAACTCGCTAAACCCGAATAGTTACCGTACAAACGGCTCAGCGTGTAGCTGGCGTTAAGGTAGACGCGCGCAAAGCGGCGGCTGACCGACAACTCCATCGCATCGTACACGCGCTTGGCTTTCGGCGTCACGTTGGACGGATAACCAGCCGGGAACTTCTTCGCGTCAATCGTGTAGCCGAAGCCGGGGTTCGCAATGTAGTACTGCTCGCCGAGCGGCGTGAGGATGCCGACGTCTTCGATCGTGCGATCGAGAGCCTTGTGCGTGTAGCGCGAACGGAACAGGTAGTTGCCCGCAAAGGTCTTCTCAAAGCCGAAGTCGAACTGATGATTCTTGACCGGCTTAAGATCCGGATCGATCAGGTTGTTGTTCGGATCGTTGGACGGAATGCGGTTGTCCACAGTCTCAATCAAGCGCCCGGGGAAGGTGCCCGCGTTGCCGATCGATCCCGGGGTGACCTTGATGTCATAGATGTTCGGGGTGGTCAGCGTGTAGTAGTAATCCTTCCACTTGTCGCCGCCAAAGCTGCCGCGCGGCAATTCGTACTTGAACAAGTCATAGGCCACACTGAAGCTGCCGAAGATCTTCATCTTGCCTTCGCCGCTCGGGTCGTAAGAGAAGCCGAGACGGGGAGCGAACTTCTTGCCCCAGCCGAAGGTGATGGCCTTGCTGGCGATGCCGCTGTCGGTGCGGTAGCTCGGAATATACTCGTTCTCCGTGCGGATACCGAGGTTCAAGGTGAGCTTCTTGTTCACGCGCCAAGTGTCGTTAAAGAAGAGGCCCATGTTACGACCGCTGACGTCGCCTTGCGTGGCGAACACGCGGTTGATGTAGTAGCCGTAAGGTCCACGCGCGCCACGCTCCGGAGTGGTGAGAGCGTTGCGAGCGAGATTCCAATACAGGTAAATGTAGCCGTCCGGCCATGAAGAGGCGATCGGTTGACTGATCATTTTGTTGATCTGCCAGCCGAACTTCATGCTGTGCTGGCCACCTTTGTTTACCAGCCAACTGCCAACGATGTTGGAGTTGTGGCGCTTGTAGATGTCCTGAACCGTCTGCTGGTTGTTGGGTGTGAAGTTACCCGAAGCCGCAAGCGTTGCTGCGGGAATCTCCGCGCTGAAAGGCAGGTTGCGATTGGTCACCGCGTAGCGGTAGCGCGTACCGCGCGGCACGCCGTAGTCGGCGTAGTTGGAGTAGTTGTAGCCGCCGAACACCGAGAACAACAGGCTGTTCGTAACCGTGTAATCCGCCTGGTAATTGTAAGTGGTGGTCGGTTGGCGATTGCCTTGTTGGGAGAACGGCGTGCTGAAAGCGTCCGTACCCTGCTGGCTGGGCAGGTATCCGTTGGTCCGCTGCGGATTGTACTGGTAGCCGAAGAAGGTGCGCAGCTTGGAGAACACCTGATAGTCGATCTTGTTCAGCGTGTAGTCCTGGCGAACCTTCGATTGGTAGGTTCCGGTCTGGCCGCTGAGAAACGTGACGGCGCGCTCGGACTTAATGAACTGCGGATAGGCGCTGCTAAAGAACCAGATGCGGTTCTTGAGAATCGGCCCGCCGATGCGGAAGCCTGGATTCAGTGAACGCAGGCCGTCGCGGCTGCTCTGGAAATAGTCGGCAATGTTGTCATTTGCCGGATTCAAACGAAGCGTCTGCCGAGGCCGGGAGTTCATCCCGTCCGTGTTCAGGTAGAGCGAGACTTGACCGTGGAATTGGTTCGTACCGCTGCGTGTCGTGGCGGAAACAACGCCGCCGATCGAACCGCCGAACTGCGCGTCAATGCCGGAGCTCTTGAGCTGCGTTTCCGCGATCCACTCAATCGGCACTCGGTTCTGGGTGTTCAGGACACCGGTTTGAATGTTGGTGACTTCGAGGCCGTCGATTACGTAGACGTTTTCAGAGCCGCTGGCTCCGTCTACGGAATAGCCGCCGCCCTTGGCCTCCAGGCGCGTACCGGGAGCCATCGCCAGCAACGAATCGAAACTGCGGCCCTTGGGCAGCTTGTCGTAGATATCCGCGCTGACGTTGGTCGTAACGACGTTGGTCTGCGTATCGATCTGGATGGAATCGGCGCTGACGGAGATGCTCTCGGTCACTTGCCCGATCTCCAACTTGGGATTAACGGAAGCAACGCGTCCCACCGAGACGCTTAGATTGTTGACCACGTACTTCGTGAAGCCCTTGGATGATGCCGTCAATGTATACATGCCCGGCGGGACCGCACCGAAAATAAAGCCGCCGCTGCCGTTGGCCGTAACCGTTTGTTTGTAGGTGCTGCCAGTCAATTCGACCGCCGCGCCGGGAACCGTAGCTCCAGTTGCATCCGATACTATGCCTTCCACCGTCCCAGTGCGTTCCTGGGCGCTGGCAAGCGAGACGAAGAGCACTAAAAACGCGAACGCAAGGCTAGAAGCCCCGCGCAGACGTCTGCACAAGCTTTCTGAAAATTTCATCTTTCCCTTTCCCTTGCGGCTCTAGAGAGAGGCCGCTTTTGTACCCACCTTGAGGTGGGAAGTTAACCGGATATTAGCACTTAGTTATACGAATGTCACACGTTGGGAGAGTGAAAAAAATTAAGTGAGTAGGCCTTGTCTGGTGATTTGCTCGGCGTTCAGGTACGGTTGCAGGACCTTAGGCACTGTCACGCTGCCGTCGGCCTGTTGGTAGTTTTCCACAATCGCCACCCAGGTTCGACCGATCGCCAGGCCGCTACCGTTCAGGGTATGGAGAAATTCGTTCTTCTTGGTGCCACGGAAGCGGATGCCCGCCCGGCGCGCCTGAAAAGCGTCGTAATTCGAACAGCTTGAGATCTCTTTGAAGCTGTTCTGCCCGGGCAGCCAGACTTCAATGTCGAAGGTCTTGGCGCTGCCAAAGCCCATATCGCCGGTGCACAGCGCCATCGTCCGGAAGGGCAGCTCCAGCTTGCGCAGGATGTTCTCGGCGTCGTGCGTCAAGCCGTCCAGTTCGGCGTAGCTGTGTTCCGGATGAGCAAACTTCACAAGCTCAACCTTTTGAAACTGGTGCTGACGGATGATGCCGCGCACGTCGCGCCCGTGCGAGCCGGCCTCGCTGCGGAAGCAGGGCGTGTAGGCCACCAGCTTCACCGGCAGCTTTTCGGCGTCGATGGTCTCGTCGCGCAGGAGGTTGGTCACTGGCACCTCGGCGGTGGGCGTTAGCCAGTAATCAGTGCCTTCGCACTTGAACAGATCTTCGGCGAACTTGGGTAACTGTCCAGTGCCGTACAGGCTGTCGCTGTTGACCAGGAATGGCGGCAGCGTTTCCATGTAGCCGTGCTCGGCGGTGTGCGTGTCGAGCATGAAGTTGACGAGTGCGCGCTCCAGCTTGGCACCTTGACCGAAGTAGACCGCGAAGCGCGATCCGGTGACCTTGGCGGCGCGCTCAAAATCGAGGATTCCGAGATCGACGCCCAAGTCCCAGTGAGGCTTGGGTGCAAAATTCATGGTGGCCGCCGCGCCCTCACGGCGAACCTCGACATTGCCATGCTCGTCTTTACCGATCGGCACGCTCTCGTGCGGCAGGTTGGGGATGCCCTTGAGCATGTCGCGGAACTCAACGTCGAGTTGTTCGGACGACGCTTCCAATTCGGCTATGCGGTCGCCCATGGCGCGCATGGCGGTTTGCAGGTCGGTGGTGTCTTCGCCGGCTTTTTTACGCGCGCCCACGTCCTTGGAGCGTTCGTTGCGATCGGCCTTCAACCGCTCTACTTCGGTGAGCGCGTCTCGCCGCTTTACGTCAATCGCCCGAAAGGCATTTTTATCGAGGGAGAAGCCCCGGCTCGCCAGACGCTCGGCCGTCGAGTCCAGTTGGCTCCGGAACAGTTGCAAATCGTGCATTTCCTACTAGTGTAGGAAATCTATCAGCTGGTCTGCGGGAAATAGCCCTTGATCTCTTTCATGCAGAGGTGCGCCTTCTCGATCAAGGTACCGTCGAAAACGTGTGTCTCAAGGCCGATGCACCCCTTATAGCCATCTTTGTTGAGCTCTTGGATGACCGCCTTCCAGTCGATCTTGCGCGCTCCGATTACGTTGGCCGCCTTCATCTGCACGTTTCCCAATTTCTTAAGCGGCAGTTCGCGATAGCCATCCGGCCAAGCCTTCTCACCGAAGGCGTAGACATTATCCGGGTCCCAATTCATTCCCAATGCCTTGGAGTTCACCTTGGTCGTCATTGAGGCCAACTCTTTGC
>JANXUM010000094.1 GCA_025356215.1 Bryobacter sp.
CGTCACTACGGCTCTATGCTCACCGTCGCGCGCCTCGATCCTCACCGGTCAGTACGCGCACAAACATCGCGTTGTCGACAATGACAATCCGATCCCAGCCGGGACAACTTACTTTCCGCAATTGCTGCAAGCCCAAGCGAAGTACCAAACAGGTTTCTTCGGCAAGTGGCACATGGGCGGTGTCGGCGATGAGCCGCAGCCCGGTTTTGACCGCTGGGTGAGTTTTCGCGGCCAAGGCACTTACAACCCGACGCCCAACGGTTTGAATGTAGATGGCGCGCACGTACCGCAAAAGGGCTACATCACTGACGAGTTGACCGATTACGCGATCGATTGGCTGGACAAGACGGACTCGAAACGGCCCTTCTTTATGTACCTCTCGCACAAGGCGGTGCATGCCGAATTCGAGCCCGCCGCGCGCCACAAGGGTAAGTTTGCCGGTAAAAAGTTTGTTTACCCAAAATCCTATTCAATCCCCACGGAGGAGCAAAACCCGCCCGCCTGGGTGCGCAACCAGCGCAACTCCTGGCA
This sequence comes from Bryobacter sp., assembly GCA_025356215.1. GTDB lineage: Bacteria > Acidobacteriota > Terriglobia > Bryobacterales > Bryobacteraceae > Bryobacter. The sequence goes on from JANXUM010000094.1 coordinate 532, forward strand.
CGGCGTTGAATACCCATATCATTCAACGCTGAAGATTGACGAATACTATCAGCGCTATGCCGAGACGCTGTGTGGCGTTGACGATTCTGTGGGGCGAGTGATGGCTTGGTTACGCAAGAAGAACATGCTCGAATCGACCTTGGTGATCTACATGGGCGACAACGGCTTCGCCTTTGGCGAGCACGGCTTGATTGACAAGCGCACCGCATATGAGGAATCGATGCGCGTGCCGATGCTGCTGCAATGCCCGGAGTTGTTTGGTCGCGGCAAGAAGCTGAACGAGGTGGTGGCGAATATCGACATCGCGCCCACCTGTCTTGAGGCGGCGGGCTTGCAGGCGACGCCAATCATGCAAGGCCGCAGCTTTCTGGGTCTCGCGCAGGGCAAGAAAACCGAGTGGCGCGACGGCCTGCTCTACGAATACTACTGGGAGCGCTCCTTCCCGCAGACGCCGACGATGCATGCCATCCGTGGAGACCGCTATAAGTACATCCGCTACCAGGGGCTTTGGGATATCGACGAGCTCTACGACTTACAGGACGATCCGCTTGAGATGCGCAACCTGATCAACTCGGCGGAGCATCTGAGCCTGGCGCAAACGATGAATAAGAAGTTATTCTCGATCCTCGATTCAACCGGGGGCATGTACATTCCACTCAACGCCGATCGCAACTTAAATCAGAACAACAAACGCAACCCCAGAGCATCCGGTGCCGCCCCGTTTCCGCCGGCGATGACACCGCAGCCGAAACAGAACTGAGATGGCGCAACGCGAAGTCTGGTTGCGCGAGCCGGCCGTGACGCTGGACCCCGTGCGCCATCTGCTGCTCTGCACCCTCGAGCAAGCGCGTGAGGAAATCGCGGAGGCCACCTTCGGACTAAGCGATGAGCAAGTCTGGAGCAGGCCATTCGGAATCTCGCCGCTGGGCTTTCACATTCGTCATATCGCGGGTTCGATCGATCGGCTTTTGACTTACGCCGAGGCGCGCGAAATCAGCGAAGAGCAACTGGCGGTATTGCGGACCGAGCTAAGCGACGCGCAGCCCTTGGCCACTCTCCTCGTCGGCCTCAACGCCTGCCTGGCCGACAGTCGCCATCGTGTAGAAGCTTTAGACGCAGGGACCTTGGCCGACACCCGCCACATCGGTCGCGCTCGCATCGCGACGCCATTGGGCACCTTGCTGGCACACATTGCCGAACACAGCTCCCGCCACATCGGGCAAATCGTGACGACAGCCAAGCTGCTGCGCGCGCTTTGATAGACTCGCGGTGATTCCACGATGAAACTCGCATTGCTCGCACTCCTGATGACTCTAACCATGTCCGCCGAAACGCCGCAGGTCTTCACCCTCAAGAACAAAACCGGCATGGAGGTGAAGATCACCAACTACGGCGCGATCGTGATGTCGATCCAGGCGCCCGATCGCAAAGGCACCTTTGACGATGTGGTGCTGGGCTTCGATACGCCTCAGGAGTACATTGACAAGGCCGCCAACCCTTACTTTGGCGCGGTCGTGGGCCGCTACGGCAACCGCATCGCCAAGGGCCGGTTTACGCTGGACGGCAAGATGTATAAGTTGGCAGTAAACAACGGGCCAAACGCACTCCATGGCGGGTTGCAGGGCTTCAGTAAGAAGTTTTGGAAGGCGTCGCAGAAGGGGAACGCGCTGACGCTCGACTACACTAGCGCCGACATGGAAGAAGGCTACCCCGGAACGTTAAAAGTCCGCGTGGTTTACACGCTGACCGACGACAACGCACTGAACATCGGCTACTCGGCGACGACGGATAAGGCTACGGTGTTGAACGTCACGAACCACTCCTACTTTCAACTGGGAGGGGCGGCTGCGAAGGATATTCTCGGCAACGTCTTGAGGCTAAATGCGAGCAAATTTACGCCGGTGGACGCGGGGCTGATTCCGACAGGCGAACTACGGCCGGTGGCCGGTACGGCATTCGACTTCTTAAAGCCGATGACGGTGGGCGCGCGCATCGACAGGGCCGAGGAGCAGATCAAGCTAGGCGGCGGCTACGATCATAACTTCGTGCTCGACAAGGGGATCACCAAAGTACCGGAGATGGCGGCGGAAGTGTATGAGCCAGTAACTGGGAGGGTGCTGACGGTGCTAACGACCGAGCCGGGCGTACAGTTCTACACTGGCAACTTTCTCGATGGGGCAATGAAGGGCAAAGGGGGTAAGGCGTATACGAAGCGGATGGCGCTGTGTTTGGAGACGCAGCATTATCCGGATTCGCCAAATCAGCCCAAGTTCCCGACGACGGTGCTGAAGCCCGGCGAGACGTTGCACTCAACGACGGTGTTTCGGTTCTCGACGCGATAGCGCCACGGGCCGTCTTGGCGGATGGCGGGGCTTCGATCTAACCCCGAGCCCGAGCCCGCACCGGCACCAGCACATGCACCTCAAGCGCCGCCTTGATCTCCTCAAACACCGCCTCGGGTCTTTGGTGCCCATTCACGTGCACCACCTTCCCCGCCTCGGCCTCCTCGTAATAAGCCAGCACAGGGTCGGTCAGCCTTTGGTACGCCTCAAGCCGCCGGTACGCCGTCCGAAGCGTGTCGTCCTTGCGTTGGGTCAACAGGGCCGCGTCTTCATCGCAACGGCCCGGGTCTTTGGGAGGCTTGCTCAGTACGTTGTAAATCGCTCCACAGTTTGGGCAGTTCCATCGCGCGCTCAGACGCCCAACCAGGACCCGGTCCGGCACGTCCATATGAATCAAAACGGGCCGTGGGAAGTGCAGCTTATCCAGCATGTCGTTCAGGTGAGCGGCTTGCTCCACCGTGCGTGGATAGCCGTCGATCAGGAAGCCGTCATGGCAATCTTCCTCGGCCAGGCGCGCCTCCAATAGTCGATTCACCAGCTCATCGGGCACAAGTTGCCCCTCAGCCAACAGGCCGTCGATGAGTTTGCCAACACTGGACCGCTTTTCGCTCTCCCGGCGCAACATGTCGCCGGTCGAGACCGCCGGGATCCCCAAACGCTCGCGAAACAGCGGTGCCTGGGTTCCCTTGCCGCAACCTGGCGGCCCGAATAGCAGAAGGACCACGTAATGCCTCCATCCCCCCCGATTGGTAGGCCGGTTAGCCTCGACACGGGAGAGCCTTCAAAAGAGTATCGGTCGAATCCGGTGGCGTCAATGGGCGGCACGAGATTTATTACAAACTACACTGGAAGTGTGACTGCCCGAAAACAGGTTTGTTACCGGGATGTCATCACCCAATCGCTACAATTGGAGCTTCCATGCGCATTGCTTTAGCGCAGATCAACACAACCGTCGGCGACTTTCCGCACAACCGCGGCAAGACGCTGGCATTTGCACGCATGGCCGCCGAGAAGAATGCGCAAGTTGTTCTTTTTCCTGAGCTTAGCCTCACTGGGTACCCCCCGCGAGACTTAGTGGAAAAGCCCTCCTTCGCCCAACGCGCCGAAGCCGAACTGCGCATTCTTGCCGCCGAGACCGCATCGCTGCCACTGCGTCTGATTATCGGTACGGTAGCCCAATCCCATGAGGGAATCGGAAAAAAGGTTCTCAATACCGCCGCTGTCCTCTACAAAGGGGAAGAGATCTTTCGGCAGACCAAGATGCTTCTGCCCACCTATGATGTTTTCGACGAGGGCCGTTACTTTATGTCGGCGCAGTCACAATCGGTTTTCTGGATGGACGGAATTCCAGTCGGCCTTTCAATCTGCGAAGACGCCTGGAACCAGCGCAAGATCTTCGACCATCCCATTTACGGACGCGACCCGATTGCCGAACTCCAAGCCCAAGGCGCCAAGCTGCTACTAAGCACCAACGCCAGCCCCTACGAAATGGGCAAGCGCGATCAACGGCGGCGCTTATTCTCAAACATTGCCAAAGACTACGCCCTGCCCTGCGTCTACGTCAATTCCATTGGCGGCAACGACCACTTGGTTTTCGACGGGTCGAGCTTTGCCATGAACGCCGCTGGCGAAGTGATCTGCGAGGCCCCCAGCTTCGAGGAGAGTCTGACCATCTGCGATGTCGCAACAGGCGAGGGCGAGCGCCAGGCAACCCACGCTGACGAAGACGAAGCGGTTTACGACGCGCTGGTGTTGGGCACACGCGATTACGTGGGCAAGTGCGGTTTTAAAAAGGTTCTGATCGGTCTATCCGGCGGTATCGATTCGTCGATTGTCGCCGCCATTGCCGTTGAGGCCTTTGGCCCCGGCAATGTGATCGGCGTCGGAATGCCGGGCCCGTATTCCTCAGACCACTCCCTGACAGACGCCCGCGCGATGGCCGAGCGCCTGGGCATCCGCTTTGAGGTGTCGTCGATTAAGGCTGGCTACCAGACCATGATCGAGACGCTGCAGCCTCTGTTTGAGGGCTACAAGCCCGACGTGACTGAAGAGAACATGCAGGCGCGCCTTCGCGGCCTCACGCTGATGGCGCTGTCCAACAAGTTTGGCGCGATGGTGTTAACCACCGGCAACAAGAGTGAGCTTGCGGTTGGCTACTGCACTCTCTATGGCGACATGTGCGGCGGCCTTGCCGTGATCTCGGATGTCCCCAAGACGCTCGTATATAAGCTCTGCCGAATCGCCAACCGGCGTTTAAACGGAGCCATCCCGGAGAACGTCTTCCTCAAGCCGCCCTCGGCCGAACTGCGTCCCGACCAGACCGATCAGGATTCCTTGCCTCCCTACGAAGACCTGGACCGAATCCTGCGCGGCTACGTCGAGCGCATGGAGTCTCCGGCCCAGATCGCGGCGCATGAATCTTTGCCCCTCGATTTGGTTCGCGAGATCGCGCGCAAAGTTGACCTCAACGAGTACAAACGCCAACAGGCCGCCCCCGGCCTGAAGGTCACGTCGAAAGCATTTGGAATTGGACGGCGATTTCCGATCGCACAAAGGTACAAAGAATGAACCGTTGGAACCCGTTGTTTCCGCTGATGGGCCTTGGCCTGATTGGCGTTTGCGCCATCTTCTCGCAGCCGGAAAGCATGAAGCGCGTTGGCCCGCAAGCCGACGGCAGCGTGCTGCTGCCAACGGGGTGGCAGATCCGCCCAGCCGGAACCCAAATCGAGACCGACACCTTTCCCATGGCCAGTGCCATATCGCCCGACAAACGCTACATGGCGGTGCTGCACGGCGGCTACAACCCGCCGTCTGTGGCGATTCTCGATCCGGCGACGATGAAGCAGATTTCGCGCGTTGAACTGCCCGACGCCTGGCTTGGCCTTAGCTTCTCGCCTGACGGCAAGAGCCTTTATGTCGGTGGCGGCGCCCGCGCGATGGTCTACGCGATGTCTGTGTCGGCGGAGGGCCAACTGACGCGAAACGGCGACTGGCGCTTGACCGAGGGCGAACCCAAGCCTGAGGATTTCACGGGCGACGTCCAGGTTTCCCCCGACGGTCGCCTTCTCTACATCGCGATGCTCCACCGCAACAAGATCGCGGTGATCAACCCGCAATCGGGCCGCGTGATCGAGCGCTTCGACCCCGGCCGCCGCCCCTACCGCATCCTGATGCACCCGGATAACCAATCCTTCTTCGTCAGCTCCATGGCTGACGCCGCGGTCCTGCACCATCGCGCCTCGGACGGCATGATCCTGCAACGCGTTCGTGTCGGATCGACGCCCATGGACATGGTCTGGCGCGGCGCTAAAACCGTGCTCGATGAGGATGACGAAAAGAGCCCCCAGCCCTGGGCGGCGCGGATCTTTGTCGCCAGCTCCAACACCAATTCGGTGCACGTGCTGGCGGTGGCCGAAAGTAAAGATGTCGAACTCGTTGAGACCATCAACGTCTCCTTGACGCCCAGGCAGCCGCTTGGCTCAACGCCCAGCGCGTTGGCTCTGAGCCCCGACGAATCGCGATTGTTTGTCGTCTGCTCTGACTTGAACGCCGTGGCCGAAGTAGCGGTGGAGGGCAAGCGCTCGCAAGTACTCGGCTTCGTGCCCAGCGGCTGGTACCCGATCGCTGCGCGGGCCTTTGCGGGCGATCGGCTCCTCATCTTCAACGGTCGCGGTCCGCGCAGTTTCCCCAACAATGTCGGCGGCCCCAACCCGCTCAAGCGCCCCGCGCCCGTCCATCTCGGCGGCGCGCCAGTGGCCTACGTAGGCCGCCTGCAGCGCGGCAGCATCTCGGTGGTCGCCGGTCTTGACCTCGCCAAGCTCGCCACGTACACGCTCGCCGTCAAACAGAATTCTCCCTATCGCGACGAACAGGTTGCCACAAACTCCGTCTCTTCGGCCGTCGTGCCGGCGGAGGTGGGCCAGCGCAGTTCGGTCATCGAGCACATCATCTACATCGTCAAAGAGAATCGCACTTACGACCAAGTGCTTGGCGATTTGGGTAAAGGCAACGGCGACCCGTCCCTGGCACTCTTCCCCCGCGAAGTTTCACCCAACCACCACAAGCTCGCCGAAGACTTTGTGCTGCTCGACAACTTCTACGTTAACGCCGACGTCTCCGCGGACGGGCACAACTGGTCTTCGGCCGCGATTGCGCCCGCCTACGTCCAGCGGATGTGGCCCAACTCCTACGCCGGCCGCCGCAAGAAGTACGACTACGAGGGCGGCGAACCTGCCGCCAATGCCCCTGCCGGTCGCATCTGGAACAACGCGCTCGCCGCCGGTTTAGCGGTGCGCAACTACGGCTGGTGGTGTGAGAATCTGCCTAAGGCCGACGGCCCCCGGCAAATTCAATCCGTGCGCGATCCGCAATTGGCCGCCCACACCGTCATGAACTTCCGCGCCTTCGATCTCGACTATCTCGACACCGAGCGCGCCAAGGTCTTTCTCGCCGAATTGAAACAATTCGAAGCCTCAGGAAAGTTTCCCAACTTCGTAACACTGCGCATTGGCAACGATCATACGTCCGGGCTGGCGGCGAATAAACTTTCGCCGCTGTCCCAGATGGCCGATAACGATCACGCTTTGGGCATGGTAGTGGAGGGACTATCCAAATCCAGGTTCTGGTCAAAGACGGCCATCTTCGTGGTGGAAGACGACGCGCAGAACGGTTCGGATCATGTCGATTCGCACCGTTCTCCCGCGTACGTAATCAGCCCTTACACGCGCGGCGGCAAGATCGATTCGACGATGTACAACACGACATCGATGCTGCGCACGATGGAGTTGCTGCTGGGCTTGCGCCCGATGACGGTCTACGATGCAAGCGCCACTCCGATGACCCGCGCCTTTAACGCCACCCCCAAGCTGGACGCCTACTCTGCGATCGTCCCATCTCAGCCCATGGACCAGCGCAACCCCGCCGCCACCGCTTTGGCTGCCCGCAGCGCCCGCCTCGATTTCGATGACGCCGACAAGATCGACGACAACGAGCTCAATCAGATCCTTTGGCTTGCCCTAAGAGGTACGCCCCCGCCGACGCCCGTGCGCTCGCTATTCGGAGGTAGATAGTACAGCATGCCCCGCATCTATCTCTCGTTCGTCTGGCACATGCACCAGCCGTTCTACAAGGACCTGGTGTCGAACGAGTACAAACTCCCCTGGACACGCCTGCACGCCTTGAAGGATTACTACGGCATGGTGAAGGTGCTGGAGGACTTCCCCCAGGTTCATCAGACCTTCAACTTGGTCCCTTCAATGCTGGTGCAGTTGGACGAGTATGCGCGCGGCGTGGCGGTGGATCCCTTTCTGCGTTGCGCAAACAAAGACACCGGCAGCCTGAGCGATGAGGAGCGCGAGTTCATCCTGCGTTACTTCTTTCAGGCCAACGTCCAGCGGATGATCTATCGCTACCCGCGCTACGGTGAGCTTTACGAAGCCTTCCTTGCCGTCGATGAGAACCCACGGCGGGGCTTGGCCGCCTTCAACGACGCCGCGTTTCGCGACCTGCAGGTTCTCTCGCAGTTAGCCTGGTTTGACGAAGACTTTCTCCGTAACGACTCCGACGTCAAATCGCTGGTCGACAAACAGCGCGGCTACACTGCCGCGGACCAGGCGATGCTGGCGGCCAAGCAGCTTGAGAAGCTGGGCTTGGTAATGGATGTCTACCGGGATTTCTCCGCAACCGGACAAATTGAAGTTTCAGCCACGCCCTTCTATCATCCGATCCTGCCGCTCATTTGCGACTCGCAAATCGCCGAAATCGCTCATCCCTACGTGCCTCTGCCCTCGCGCTTTCGATATCCAGAAGATGCCCGCGTGCAGTTGGAGCGATCGCGTGACTATATGACCGAGCAATTCGGCAAGGCCCCGGCCGGGCTGTGGCCCAGCGAGGGCTCGGTTAGCGACGAAGCGCTCAGTTTGGCCGCCGAGACCGGCTTCAAGTGGTTCGCCACCGACAACGGCGTCTTGGCGCGCACGGTCAATCAAGCTGCAACCCCGGAACTGACTTACCGCCCCTACCTATGGCGCCAAGGCACGCAACAAATGCATGGTTTGTTCCGGGATCACACGCTAAGCGATCTGATTGGGTTCGTTTACTCGCGGATGGGTGCCAAGGAAGCCGCGGACCACTTTCTTGGAGCGATCCGCGCCAATTGCGCGCCGATTCTGAGGGCCGGCCGCGACGCCGTCGTTCCCATCATCCTTGACGGAGAAAACGCCTGGGAGTATTTTGAGCTCTCCGGCAGGCCCTTCCTGCGCGAGCTCTACCGGCAGATCGAAGCCGACAAACAGATGAGCGCGGTGACGGTGTCCGAGGCAATCGAAAAGGTTCCCGCCGAAACTCTGGGCCATATCTTTCCGGCATCCTGGATCAACTCCAACTTCGACATCTGGATCGGTGCCGAAGAAGACAATCAAGCCTGGGATTACTTACTGCGAGCGCGAGAGACTTACGATCGCGTAAAGGATCAGGTAAGTCCCGAGGCGCGCGACCTTGCCTATGAGGAGTTACTGATCGCCGAAGGTAGCGACTGGAACTGGTGGTACGGGCCCGAACACTCAAGCGCCAACCGGGTCGACTTCGATCGTCTCTATCGGGAGCATCTGGCCAACGTTTATCGCGCGCTTTCGCTGAACCCGCCGGAGGAACTCTCTCGGCCGATTCTTCGCGTCGAATTCAAGGCGACGCACCAGCTCCCTCGCGGGCCCCTGCGTCCGGCGATCGACGGGAACATCTCCAGTTACTTCGAGTGGATGGGGGCGGGTACTTACTCGATCGATCAACGCTCGGGAGCGATGCATGGCCAGCGATTCCTGATCCACGAGCTGCACTACGGCTCCGACGGCGCGTGGCTTTACTTCCGGATCGACTTTGCCAAGGCGAGTGAAGAGGCGCTGCGCGGCGCGGAGTTGCGCTTCCAGTTTCACCAGACAGAGGTGACGGTGCCACTGGAGCCGAGCTTTGAGACCGGCGGCCACGACGGCTTACAGATTCAGGCCGCCTTTGGACAGATCTTCGAGATGCGCGTCGCTCAGAAACCCATCGGCAAGACGCACCCGATCAAGTTCCAGGTATCGGTCTGGAAAGCGGGGCTACCCTTGGACGCGCTGCCGCAGCAGGGGGCGCTGGAGTTGCAGGGCCATGAGTTGAATGAGTGGTTCGGCTAAGGGAAGCCCGCGAACGCGCCTATACCGCGACCTCGATTTCTTCAATATGCGGTGTTGGGGCCGGAATCGACTCGCCGTTCATCCTCATTCCTTCGAGATGAAACTCGATTGCCTCGCGCAGCAGCATCCGTATTTCGTCTAGTGTAGCCGCGGCCGCA
>JANXUM010000107.1 GCA_025356215.1 Bryobacter sp.
GCTCGACATGATCGTTGCGCTGGATCAACTGAACGAACGCTGGATCGCGCAGCAGCGGCCGACGCTGCAGATCGGCATCGGTCTCAACTTCGGCGAAGCATTTGCCGGGAACATTGGCAGCGAACGCCACTTGGAGTACACGGTTATTGGTGACACGGTCAATTCGACAAGTTGGCGGAACCGATCCTCGTAGTCGTCGACGTCCAGTCCGGCACGGCGTCCACAGGCTCCCTTTGGAAATAAGCAAAGCCATGCAACTAACCCTTCGACACTTCCCCGCACGCATCGCCGAATTGGGCTTCACCGCGCAACTCCCCGCCGATTGGATTTCCCACGAGTTGCCGTCCGAAGAAGTTGATTTTTCCGATCCCACCCTGTGCGTCCCGCTGGCCATCGTCGCCGCCCCGCACGCCGCCATCGTCTTTGCCTCCGCCGCCCGCCCGGCCTACGACGACGGCACTTTGCACGACTGGGCCTCTTACCTTCTCGATCACAATCGGCTCCAACCTAGCGCCATCGGCCCCGGCGAGATCGCCGGCGTGCCAGCCCTTGTCGGCGAGGCCGCACAGGATTCCGAACTTGGCCCTATCGTCGTCCGCTTTGCCTTCCTCGAAGACGGTGGACGCCTCATCAATCTCACGCTGTCGGCCCCTGAGCTCTTCGCCGATACCGTGCGCGCCGCCTGGTTCGCCATGCTCCAATCCTTCACTCTTGAAACGCCCAAAGGCTCGCGCTTCACACCAAACCAAGCCAACGTGGAGCCGCCCGCCCCCACCGCCATCATGACTTCCGCCGAACTCGCGGCGATCGCGCTCTCGGACGACGCCTCGTCGCTGGACCCGGAGCATCCAATCAACCTTCGCCTCCGCGACAACGGCGCGGGCCTGGTGCCTCGCGTTGCCTCGGTCGATCTCGAAGGCAAATCAGCCCGCGTCGCCGCCGGCGCGTTGGTGGGCATCGTGCGCCTGCCGCTCGGCTGGCACGTGATCGACGACGGCAGACGCACGCTTGTCTTCGATGCCCCGGGGCGCATCCAGGTCAGCTTAAACCTTCGCGAGCACTTGGGCGCAACCCCCTCCGCACTCGCGCGTCAACTCCTCCAGCAGTACCTCGATCAACAACCCGATCTCCCCACTGTCGAGCACACGATTTCCGGCATTGCCGGTGCCGGCGTGCGCGGGATCATCGTCGGCAACGGCGACAACCGGGAGACGCTGGATCAATTCTTTTTCGTCCGCGATCTCGGTCGGGACGCTCATTACCTGGTCGCCCGCGTCTCCGCCACCGCGGACGATCTCACACGCGCCCTCGACCTTGCGGGCGACATCGTCGCCACTTTCGAAACACCAGCCTCCACCCTATGAGCATGACCATTGACAATCTCCGCGTTGACCATCGCGTGACCATCCTCCAGGACTTTAGCGACGCCGCAGGCACCGTCATGCGCGCTGGCGAGACGGGCCTCTTGCGCGGGCTGTCCTTCGATCAGTTGGGCCAAAGCATCCACATGCGGATCGAACCCGAGGCCGGCGTAGTCTCGCTCGTCTTCTCGCTCAGAGCGACATCCGGCCCCCGCAACGGCCACATGCGCGAGTACTTCGAGGTCGGCGACTACGTCCCGGTCCCCGGCACTGAACGGGTCTTCCACGACCCAGCCTCCAGGACAATGATCGTGCGGAAATCCCTTGCTCCAGAACCAACCTACGCGGCGGACGCCCCGTGGCCGCAGCCCGGCATAGAAGGGCCAGACCGTCTCGAAGACATGGAGCAAGAGATGCGGAAGCGCATCGATCACATCGGAGTGGCTAGCTCCATCGCGGAAATCTACGCCAATCGCATGCGAGCGTTTCAACGCGCGGGCAATGAGCCCCGTGCTGCGGCGGCATTCAAGCTGGCCGTCGAGTGGATGTGGACCTACGCCGGCTGGGCCACCAGCGGCGGAGAAGGCGCGGCCAACTCTTATGAGGCCAAACTGTTTCAAGCCTCCCTCGTCCGCGAATTCGGCTACGACCCGACCGAGAAACCAAAGTCATGAAAATGATCCTCCCCATCGGCGCAATGCTTGTGACGATACTGATGACGCTGACAGCCGTCGTCTTCTGCATGGGCATGGGCGCCAACGCCTCGCCCGCCGACATCCGGCAACTCAAACTCTGGATGGCGGGATTCTCCTTGCTCGGTGCCGCCGGAATGGTGGCCGGGATCATTCTCATGCGCTCCGGCCAAGCCGGTTGGGCGGCAGGCGCCGCCATCCTGCCCGCGGCAATCATGTTCGTAATTTTCGTGATCGCCTTGATCAAATGAACACTACCGCCCGGAGACAGCCAACCGCCTCCGGCTCACAGCAAGGGCCGCCAGACCCAGCGCGAAGATGGAAACTGTCGCAGGCTCGGGCACGGCATTGGTGGACGCATTGGAATTGTCGAATAGTTGAAAAGCCAGCGCGCTGCCTGTGTCGTTCGTCAGCGGGTCCAGATTCGAGTTCTGCTTCGCGTTCCCGGCTGGGTTTCCCGAAACGAACGCCCAGGACACGTCGTCCGCGCCAGGGGTCCCAAAGGCGGTTAGGCTGTTTCCGTCGTGTAGCTCCAGCCAATAAGTTCCGATGGCAAGAGTCAAGGTGGTGGACAGGTTAAAATCCACGCGCTCAATCCGACGCGTGCTGCTCGGAGTCTGATTTAAGAACACCGGTGTAATTCCGCCCACTGTGGCGGTTCCGTTGACAACTAAACTTCCCAAGGCTCCAGCGGAATCCTGGTAGAAGGCATAGGTAATGTTCCCGCTGAAATTGCCCGGCTGGTCCACCAGCCAAAAGCGTACCGACGCAACACTTGCGGCATTGGACAAGCTGAAGTCGTCGGCAAGACGGAAAGCCGACATATTTCTGGAATTTCCAGAATTGAGGTCGGGCGTGCCATTGTTAAAAATCATGGTTGCGGCATTGCCGGCCAAGGCGGACGCAAGCAAAGCGAACATGTTCAGTTTGATCATTGTGGTTGTTTCTGAAATGTCGTCGGCCAGACCCTCCGTGAGGTAGGACGCGCATCTCATCAAGCAATGCGACACAAACGCACGCGATCAATCACTCAATTTTGACTTCTTAGGCCGCACGCCCACGCCGTCCACCGCTGGCTCACCGATGGCGGGCAGAGTTGAGCGATTCCCAACAGATGACCATCCGCCGTTCTCGCCAAGAGGACGGAGATCTCTCGGTCCACGTCCTCAGCCACAAGTCGATCTCGAACTACAAATACGAAGGCCTCGATGTGCAAGCCGAAAAGCGCTTCGCGCGCCGCGATTTCTCTTTTCGGACAACCGTGCACTCAGTTCGAGGTAACGCCCACCCCTAGGCGATTGCACCAGCACCTCCCCGATGAGAAGGGGATTGAAACGTTTGGATTTTGTCTCAGTCGACCGCTACTCTGTGATGAAATGTGTCTCGCCTTCTCGTCTGGCCCCTTTGGGCCGCTTGAGTTGGCCCCCTTAGGCGGATACGAAGGTTATGCCCCGGCAGCACTTGCCGACGCGGGCGTGGCGGGTTCACCGCAATTTTCAACTTTCTTGCACTCATTCCAAAGCCCCCGCCCCGCCAAACCGCCCATTCCGGCCATGCATACTATCTCCAGGTGGAAGTCTTATGTCCAGCCCCAAGTTCTCCAACAACCGAATCCGCATCCGCGGCGCTTACGCCACACCTGTCACTTGGCAATCCATCCCATTCATCTAGGCGAACAATAGCCGAAATGTCGCGAAAAAGAAGGATCGAACCCAGCAAGGGCTTACCCTCTTCGTTTCAACCAGATGGACTGCCAAAAAACACGCATAAAGTAGCCGTCCTGCACGCCTGGGGCTAAAGACTCAGAGCCAAGATCGTCGTCCCGTTCATTCACCCTTGGCTCAGTCCCGCAAATGATCGTCTCCCATCTAAGCTGCCTTATCTCGTCCACCGCAGCCACTTGCTAAGCGCCCAAGGGCTCCTTGATTTTGGTGCCAAGAAAGCGGCGATCTCTTCCTTTTCCATTGCGTTGGCCAGCACGTTTTTGTCCTAATCGCTCCCCGCCGCAAGAATCCACCCAGGCGAACAATTGCCGAAACACACCAAAAAGAAAGACCGAACCCAGCAACGGTCTAACCCTCTTACTTTCAACCCAATGGTTTGCCAAAAATCGACCCTCCCAACGGCCTTTCTGCCGGCCTTCTGCCGGAAGCCAAGTACCCCCCTACGCCCCAAATCCAAGATACTCTCCTAGCTCACACCCCCGCCCCCGCCCTCACACCTAACCCCTTATCCCTGAAAACCTTAGAGCGATCCAAGGCCCAAATTGCACAGGTTTTCCACAGACTATCAACATCTTCTTCAACCCCGCAATCCTCTCATTCCATTGTACTTATACAAAATTCAGAAAATCCGTTGACATCCCGCCCCCTAGGCCATAAACTCCAATCACTGAGATTTTTACGGGAGCCTTCCCGTTCGAATCGATTCTCCCATTGAACATCAGCGTTGAGCCCGCCAGACCTAACCGTTTGGTGGGCTTTGCTGTTCTACAGCCACACTTTACAATGGAGAAATGGCTGCCACCGGAACCAAAAAACCGAATTCCGACGGCGAACTCAAGTCCTGGCGAGACCGCGCCCAAGCCCTCCGCCACCTCCCCCCACTCCTCGCCGAAGTCTGGCGCACCAAACCCCTCTACGCCTTCTCTTCCCTCCTCTGCCGCGCCGCCCTCGCCTTCCTCCCCGTAGCCCTCCTCTACGTCTCTAAACTCCTAGTCGATCAGGTCATCGCCCTCGCCACCAGCCGGCCCGGCGCTAACCAGGCCCTCCTCTGGCGCTACCTCGCCATAGAAGTCGCCCTCGTTCTCACCACAGACCTCCTCAGCCGCGTCATGGGCCTCTGCGACTCCCTCCTCGCAGACCTCTTCACCAACCACATCACCCTCCGCCTCATGCGCCACGCCGCCTCGCTCGACCTCGCCACCTACGAGGACCCCGCCTTCCAGGACAAACTCGAGCGCGCCCGCCGCCAAACCACCGACCGCCTCTCCATGCTCTTCCTCGTCGCCAGCCTCGCCCAGCAAACCCTCTCCCTGCTCGCCATGTCCGCCTCCGTCATCGCCTTCTCCCCGCTCTTCTTCGGCTTCCTCGTCCTCTCGCTCATCCCCGTCTTCTGGTCGGAATCGCACTTCGCCGGCCTCGCCTACTCGCTCCTCTTTCGCTGGACCCCCGAGCGCCGCCAGATCGACTATCTGCGCCTCCTCGGTGCCAGCCACACCACCGCCAAAGAGGTCAAACTCTTCGGCCTCTCCAGCTATCTGATCGATAAAGCCGACACCCTCTTCCAGCGCTTCTACAAAGAAAACCGCAGCCTCGCCATCCGCCGCGCCACCGTCAATTACCTCTGGGGCCTCCTCCCCAGCGCCGCCTACTACGCCAGCTTCGTTTACATACTCCAACAAGCCGTGGCCCGCGCCATCAGCGTCGGCGACCTCATCTTCCTCACCCGCGCCTTCGCCAATTGCCGCGGCCTGCTCAGCCAAATCTTCCAAAACATCAGCCGCGTCGCCGAACAAGCCCTCTACGTCCGCGACCTCTTCGATTTCTTCGATACCAAACCTGCCCTGCCCGTCCCAGCCAATGCCCTCGTCGCGCCCCGCCCCTTCCGCAGCGGCATGGCCTTTGAGGACGTCCACTTCGGCTACCCCGGTGCCGCCAAGCCCGTTCTCAACGGCATCAGCTTCCGCCTCGCTCCCGGCCAAAAGATCGCCCTGCTCGGTGAGAACGGCGCCGGCAAAACCACCCTCGTCAAACTCCTCTGCCGCCTCTACGATCCCACCGCCGGTCGCATCACCCTCGACGGCGTCGACCTTCGCGAATACGATCCCGTCTCGCTCCGCCGCGAGATCGGCGTCATCTTTCAGGACTTTCTCAAATACGATTCCACCGCTCGCGACAACATCGGCTTCGGCTTCATCGAGTCGCTCGACGATACCTCGCGCATCGCCAACGCCAGTGAGCGCAGCTACGCCGACTCCGTCATCTCGGGCCTCCCCAACGGCTTCGACACCATGCTCGGTCGCCGCTTCGAAGGCGGCGTCGAACTCTCTCAAGGCCAATGGCAAAAAGTCGCCCTCGCCCGCGCCTACGTTCGCGACGCGCAGCTTCTCATCCTCGACGAACCCACAGCCTCCCTCGACGCCCGCAGCGAGTACGAAGTCTTCGAGCGCTTCGCCAACCTCACCGCCGGTAAGTCCGCCGTCCTCATCTCCCATCGCTTCTCAACCGTCCGCATGGCCGACCAAATCCTCGTCCTCGAACACGGCAAAATCCTCGAACAAGGCAGTCACAATCAGCTCCTCAGCCTCAACAATCGCTACGCCGAACTCTTTGAGCTCCAGGCCGCCGGCTATCGCTAGCCTTTACGTCGGCCGAACGTGCTCGATTCCCGGTACCGGATCGAAACCAGCGTCAATCGCGTCCAGAACCACAAGGGATGCTATCAGGATGCACGCCTGCGTTATCCTGTGCTCGTGGTTCGTATCGATTCCAGCAGCGATTTTCAAAGCGTGAGACGGCTGGCAGACCGTCTCTAATGGCGGCGAAAGGAACTAACTCTCATGGCCCTCGATCTCCAACAAGAACTCAAGCAAGCCCACGCCCTGCTCGATCAACTTCCT
>JANXUM010000159.1 GCA_025356215.1 Bryobacter sp.
GGCGGCCGAAATCTCCCAAACACCCGAACGCCCCCGCTACCCGCCCCCCGATGTCGACATCTCGCTGGAGGAATTCAACCGGGCCATCATCGAAGCCGTCGAACGCCACGGCCTCCACATCCCCCAGGAGGCCAAAGACCAGATAAATTCCTGAAACGAACCCAATTTCCAGCTCAGCAGTAAAGAGAGCGCCAGGAGCGCCCTCGTAGTTCCTTGACAATCAGCAGTCACTCAAAACGAAGCACGCCACCAGTGTCGGCGTCCGCTCTCAAGTAACCGGGCCCGGGTTGAACGGGGCCAACGCATTATGCAATCCCCAATGATCCGCCCAGGTTCTCTTGCGCCCGCTCGCGACCTCAATAATGAGATGGAATAGGTCCCAGCCGACACTCTCAATCGTCGCCTCACCCGTCGCGATGCGCCCCGCGTCCAGATCGATCAAGTCCCCCCAGCGCTTAGCAAGCGCCGATTGTGACGACACCTTGATCACCGGTACCAGCGCCAACCCGTAGGGCGTACCCTCGCCGGTCGTAAACACGTGCATGTTCATCGACGCCAGTTGCTGAGTCCCGCAAATAAAATCACTCGCGGGCGTGGCGGCAAACACCAGGCCCTTGGCGGACACCTTCTGCCCATGAGTCGCGACCGCCGAAATCGCGCTGCTCCCCGATTTGGCGATGCTGCCCAGGCTCTTCTCAACGATGTTCACCAGCCCGCCGCGCTTGTTGCCGGGCGTAGTGTTGGCGCTCCGGTCCGCGTAGCCTCGCGCCAGATATTCGTCATACCAGCGCATCTCGCGGATCAGATCGAGTGCGATCTGGGGGGTGGCGCAGCGCGGAGTAAGCAGGTGCACCGCGTCGCGCACCTCGCTCACCTCACTGAATATCACCGTGGCGCCTGCGCGAACCAGCAAGTCTGCCGCAAAGCCGAGAGCCGGGTTGCATGTGACTCCCGAGAACGCGTCAGACCCGCCACACTGCAAACCCACAATCAGCTCAGAGGCGGGGAGCACCGTCCTCCGCCGGCGGTCAAGCTCGGCCAGGCGGCGCTCGGCGGCCTCCATGATCGTCGATACGATTTCGCCAAAGCCATTGTGGTCTTGAAGACGGATCAGATTCGGCTGAACGTCGTACGCGGGCAATAGCCGGATCGGTTGCATCTTCTCGCAGCCCAGGCTCACCACCAGCGGGGCACCGGCGATATTCGCGTGGCGGCTGATGTGACCCAACGTCGCAATCGGGATCGCCGCGCCGGGGGCATCGATCGCCACACCGCAGCCATAGCTATGCGTGATGGCAACAGCGTCATCGACGTTCGGGAAGCGCGGAAGAAGTTCGGTCTTAATTCGGCGGATGGCGTATTCGACCGTCGGGGCGACGCATTGCACCGTCGTCGTTATCCCGAGGATGTTCTTGGTGCCGGCACTGCCGTCCGCGTTGCGGTAGCCCTCAAAGCTGTAGCCCACGAGCGGGGCTTGCGGCTGCGGGACCGCTGTTGCTAGCGCGAGGCTCGCGAGATCGGGAGCGCCGGGCATCTCGACAAAGTCTTCACGCACCCAAGAGCCTGCGGCAAGCTCCCGCCTGAGATGGCCGATGATTTGGCCGTAGCGCAGAACAGCCGCGCCGGCGGGCAGATCGGTTAAGGTCACCTTATGGGCTTGGGGGACCGGGTCTCGCAGAATGAGTCCATTCGAGAAGACGTCGCCCGCGGACAGGCCGCCAGGGTTGGCGACGATCGCGACGTTGTCGCGCGGGTGGATTTTGACAAATAACGGGTCCAATCCGTTAGTCTAGACGCATGGCTGTAACACGACGTAGTTTGCTCGCCTCATCGGCGACGGTTTTTTCTCTGGTTGGCGCGCCGCCGCCCGCCGCCAGCACCAAAGACAGCGTGACGCTTGGCTTCATTGGCAGCGGCATCCGGGGCAAGCAGTTGATCGACGAATTCAAGGCCGTGCCGGGAGCGCGCGGGATCGCCGTGGCAGACCTCTACGATGGCTGCATCGAGCGGGCCAAGGAGCAGTTGGACGACAAGATCCAGAGCTCAAAAGACTACCGCCGGATCTTGGATAACAAGGACATTGACGCGGTCGTCATTGCCACTCCCGATCATTGGCATGAACGGATTACCCTCGACGCGCTGGCGGCGGGCAAGCACGTCTACGTCGAAAAGCCAATGACCTGGTCCATCTCCGAGGGGCCGCGGATCATCGCCGCCGCCAAGGCCAGCGGCAAGGTGTTGCAGGTCGGCAGTCAGGCCAAGACCTCGGCGCTCACCGCCAAGGCCAAAGAGCTGGTCGCGGCTGGCGAACTGGGCAAGGTAAACATGATCCGGATGGGGAACCATCGCAACAACGCCGAAGGCGCATGGGTGTACCCGATCCCGCCCGATGCCTCAGAGAAAACGATCGATTGGCCTAAGTTTTTAGGCAAAGCCACCAAGCGGCCCTTCGACCCTAAGTTCTTCTTCCGCTGGAGATGCTGGTGGGACTTCTCCGCCGGGGTGGCGGGCGACTTGTTTGTCCACCAACTGACGCAGATGCACGAAGTGATGGGGGCCAAGGCCCCACAGTCGGCCGTGTCCCAAGGCGGGATCTTCCGCTGGAAAGACGGTCGCACCGTGCCCGACATCATGAACAGCTTGCTGCAATATCCCGAAGGTTTCCTCGTCGACGTCTATGTCACCCAAGCAAACTCTTATGCCCCCCGGGGCATTCTGATCATGGGCGATAAGGCGACCCTTCAGGTGGAAGGGAACCGCTTGACGCTCATCCCCGAACCGAAGGAAAACGAGGCGCAGTTCTATGGGAGCGCGAACTTTCCTAAACGCCTTCGTGACGAATACTTGGCCAAGTTTGCCAACGAGACGCGACCCGAACGAGTCGCGCCGAAGGAAATCCCCGTGGAGCGCGGGCAGACGCACAACTGGCACTTCATCGATTCGATTCTCAACGGAAAGCCAAGCCGCGAGAACGCCGAAGAAGGGCACTATGCGGCGGCTGCAGCGCACCTTTGCAACATCGCGTATCGCAAGGGTACTAAGGCAACCTTTGATCCGGTCAGCTCAAAGGTGCGGGCCTAGCGCTCTAACGTGTCGCCCCAGCGCGTCTTGCGGAAGACCCGGAAACGGTCTTTGTCGCGTTTGGTGGCGATGAGCGTACCTTGGGCGGGCGGCTGGCAAACTTCGATCTGGATACGTCCCGGCTCGATCAACGGATGTCGTAAGACCCGAAGCTGGCCCGGAGCCAACGGGCCGCGCCACGCGGCCAGGTAGCTATACTTCTCGTCTTCGTAGCCGAGGGTGCCGCCCTTCAACCGACGATGCAGGGCACTGCGGTTGAGACGGGCTGAGAAATGGCACCAGTCCGGAGCGACGGCCGGGCATGCGCCCTGCGAAGGGCATGGAGCGACGATGGAGGCACCAGCGGCGATCAGGCGCGTCCTCGCATCGAGAATCGTCTTAAAGCCACTCGGAGTACCTGGCTCTACAATGAGCAGAAGCTGGCGGGCGGCCTGCCATGCGCGCTCGATCGGGAGTCCTTTGGCCTCGCTCAGGGAGTAGCTCAGCAGTACGACGTCGTGTGGCGGCAGCTCGGCGACCGACTCGACGGCGCACGTCGTCCAGGTAGCGGCGGGTAAGATTTGTTTTCCCATCTTCACCATCGAAGGCAGTTGTTCGACAGCCGTAATCGAGTCAAGTTTCGGCCAAACCTCGGTCAGTGCCAATGCGCCGGCCCCGCAGCCGGCACCCAGGTCGAGCAGGGAAGCAGGTTCGAAGTCCTGCCCGCCAGCCCGCGCTTCGATCGATTCCGAGACCGCGCGCGCGGCTGAAGTGGCGGCGGCCAGCGTCGCCGGAAAGCGCACGGCGAGGTAGGCGGCAACGAGCGCCTCGCCGTCCAGACGCGCCGACGGGGTGTCCCGCGAGTCTCGATAGGCGGCGCTGAGCTTGTCGCAGGCCTCGTGCAATTTACTGGAGCCGAGTTGTGCGGCCAGGCGATCCGCTTCCATCCGCCAATCGAACATGAGACGAAGTTAGCAGGAACCAAAGGGGGTAAATTGGTGTCAATAATCGGCAGAGGGGTAAAATCCTTAGTAGGAGGCCGGAGATGGCCGAGAACAGTTTAGGATTCCGAAATGAAAACGGCGCAACGCCGGCGCAAGTCTTCAAAGACGCGCTGCTGGTAGAACGTCTGCGCCAAGGCGAATCCGACGCCTTCGAAGAACTGCTTCGCAACTACGCAGACCCGGTATCCAGCTTGGTCCACCGGCTGTTGAACCAACAGGCGGACGCACCCGACGTCGTCCAGGAAGTCTTCTTGAAGGTGTACCGAAACCTCAATCACTTTCAAGGTAAGTCGACCTTGAAGACGTGGATCTACCGGATTGCTGTGAATGAGGCTTACAACCACCGGCGCTGGTTCAGCCGGCACAAAAAGAACGAAGTGGGCTTGGCGCCGGAAGAAGAGCATTGCCGGGGCTTGGAGGACGTCTTGCCGGACCGTTGCCGGTCTCCGTTTGAGTTGACGGCGGACCACGAAACGCGGGCAATGATCGAAGTGGCCCTGACGAAAATCAACCCGGTGTTCCGGTCGGCGGTGGTGCTGAGAGACATCGAAGATTTGAGCTACGAAGAGATTGCCGAGGTCTTGCAGATATCCCTCGGCACCGTGAAATCGAGGATCTTGCGTGGGCGCGAGGCGCTGCGTGTGGAACTGGAAGCGATGATGGAGCCGGCACAGGGTTTTGCGTGGTCGACGCAACCCGCGGCTGGACAGTCTTGAAAGGAGCATGAGATGAATTGCGATAACGCCAATCACGAGATCCGGGTTCTGCTCCAGTCGCTGCCCAAGCGCAGGGTCGGCAATGACTTGCACATGCAGTTGCACATTACGGCCAGTAAAGAAGCAGCCCGTCGGCAGAAGTGGGCCAACGCGCCAGAATTGCTGGTGCGGATGAGGAATTCTTTCGAACTGTGGAAGGCCAACATGATGCGTCCCTTCGCCGTGCCCTGCGCCGGCGGACTGGCGGCGGCACTGTTGGTGTTTGCCATGTTTGTGCACACCTATCCTGTGCGGGCCAATAGTCTGATGAACGATCAGCCGACCGCGCTTTATACGGACGCCGCAGCCAAAACTTTGGCGCCGTTTGAGCCGCCCACGGCCGACGCCGAGATTGAAGTCTCGATCAATGAGCACGGACGATTGGCGGACTTCCGCGTGGTGTCGGGCAACCCCGCGTTGGACTCCGAGGTGCGGCACAGCGTAGAGCGTACCTTGTTGTTCACCGAGTTCAAGCCTGCCACCAGCTTTGGACAGGCCATCCCGTCGAAGCTGCGCATCAGCTTGCGGCGCGGCGCTTCGGCGATCACGGTAAAGGGCTGAGTTGCCGCGCAAGTTTGGCCAACACTTCCTTAGAGACCAGAGCGTGCTCGTGCGCATCGCCGAGGCGGCGTGCCCGGATCGCGAAGCGCATGTTGTGGAAATCGGACCCGGGCGCGGGGCGCTCACAAAATACCTGCTGGAGCGGACCGACCGGTTGACGGCGATCGAGTTGGACCCTTCAATGGTGGCCAGCCTGGCCCGGAACTTCCCCGGTGAGCAGCGACTGGGGGTGGTGGAACAGGACATTCTCGATTGCGACTTGGGACAGTTCGCGCCCTGTGTGATTGCCGGGAATTTGCCCTATTACATCAGTTCGCCGATAGCCACCAAGGTCTTTGCGGCGGCGGGGGCGTGGAAGCGGGCGGTGTTCCTGGTACAGAAAGAAGTGGCGCTGCGGATGGCCGCCAAGCAGGGTTCCCGCGACTACGGATACCTCAGTGTCATGACGCAGATCCATGCCGAGGCCAAGGTCTTGTTTACAGTGCCGGCGGCCGCGTTTGCGCCGCCGCCAAAGGTGGAGTCGGCGGTGATCCTGCTGGAGCCGAAGCTGTTTGACCCGGAATACTCGGCGCGATTCTTGAAGTTTGCCGGGCGGGCCTTCGAACATAAGCGCAAGATGCTGCGCAACAACCTGGCGCCGTACTACGGGCGCGAGGCCATCGAGGCGCAGCCGGAGGCTCAACTGCGGGCCGAGCAACTGGCGCCGGCGCAGTTGGAGAGCCTGTTTTCGCGGCTGTCGAGCGGGTCCCCCGATGCTATCCTGAGCGTTTGACACCGCGTGTTCGTTTCGCCCCGTCGCCTACGGGCTATCTGCATATTGGCAGCGCTAGAACCTTCATTTTCAATTGGCTCTATGCGCGCCGCAATCAAGGCACAATGATCCTGCGTATCGACGACACCGACGTCGAGCGCAACACCGACGCGTCGCTGCAATCCATCTTCGACGGACTGAATTGGCTGGGGCTGACCTGGGACGAATTCTACCGGCAGAGCGACCGTCTCGAGCTGCATCGTGAGATGGCCTGGCGGATCTTCGCCAACGGCCACGCGTATCGCGACTTTACTCCAGCCCATCAGGGTGAGGAGGATCGCGGCGCGGCTGGAGGGCCATGGCTATTCAATCAGGAGGCGCGGGATTTGAGCGCCGAGGAATCGCAGCGGCGGGCCGATGCGGGCGAGCCATTTGTGTTGCGCTTCAAGGTGCCGCGCGATGCGCCGCGCTACATCAAGTTTCCGGACGCCGTGTATGCGACGCAATCCAAGAGCGTGAATGACATCGAGGACTTCGCCTTGCTACGGTCCAACGGGATGCCGACCTATCACATGGCGTCCTGCGCCGACGATATCGACATCAAGATTACGCACGTGATTCGCGGGCAGGATCATCTGTCGAACACGTTCAAGCACATCCTGATCATGGAAGCTCTAGGAGCCCTGGCACCGGTGTTTGCGCATCTTCCGCTGCTGGTGGCCCCTGATGGGGCGAAGCTGTCCAAGCGCAAGCACGGGCCCGTGGTGAGCGTGATGACCTACGAGGCGGCTGGCTTCTTGCCGCAGGCTTATATCAACTTCTTGTGTCTGCTGGGCTGGAGCCCGAAGGACAATCGCGAGCAGATGTCTCGGCAGCAGCTGATCGACGTGTTCTCGTTCGAGGGGATCAACCGGTCCAACGCGGTGGTGAACTTTAGCGAGGCCGACCCGATCGACCCCAAAGCTCACTGGCTCAATTCGCAGCATCTGCGGGCGATGCCGATTGAAGAGCTGGCACCGATGGTGCGCGAGCGTGTCGAGCGCGCCGGGCTGCCGATTCCCTACACAGAGGCTGAGTGGCCGGCGGTGGTGGACGTGTTACGGACGAGGCTGTCGACGCTCAATGACTTTGCGGTTCTGGCGCGGGCCTACTTCGTGGATGACTACGAAATGGTACCGAAAGCGTCGGACAACTTGAACGTGGCCGGGGCGCGCGAAGCCCTGCGCGAGTTGGGCGCGCGATTGGCGGCGACCGAGGAGTTCACCGAGGCGTCGATTGAGGCGGAGTTGCGCAAGCTAGCCGAGGAGCGCGGGCTGAAGGCTGGAGTTTTGATTAACGGGTCGCGCGCGGCATTGACCGGGCAGCCGGTTGGGCCGAGCGCGTTTCACGTGTTCACCGCGTTGGGACGCGGGCGATCGCTCGAAAGGCTGGCAAAGGTATGAGGGTAATCGGCCTAGGCGGACTTTGGGACGACGCGGCCTGCGCGCTGGCCGACGATGGGCGGATTGTCGCTGCCATTGAGCAGAAGAAACTGGCGCGGCGCATGACGCCGGGAAGCCTGCCGATGGAGGCCATCGAGGCTACCCTAGCAGTGGCGGCACTCAGGGCGGAGCGCGTGGACGTAGTGGCCATCGCGCGGCCGCTGGGGGCCTCCCCCGACAGTTTGCTGAGTTTGCGGGTGAAGCAGATCTTCCCCAACGCGCGCCTCTTGGTCGTCGATCATCACTCCGCGCACGCGGCAAGTGCTTACTACGCGAGTGGCTTTGGCGAAGCCAGCGTCTTGACGCTGGACCGGGTGGGGGACTTGCGTTGTTCGTCGCTGTGGCGAGCGGGCGGAGGGCGCCTCGATCTGGAACGGGAATCGTATTTCCCCGATTCGCTCGGTGATTTGTATGGCCGTGTGACGGAGTTTCTGGGATTCCGGGCGCGGGCCGACGAGCACAAAGTGCAGTGGATGTCTGCGGCGGGAGACGAACGGTTTGTTGGCGTCTTTGAGGAGATTTTGGGCTTTGGCACCGATGGCTGGCCAGCACTGGACCGCACCTACATCGATCGCGATCGGATGGGAGCCGGCGGGTTTAGCGCGGCGTTTTACAAGGCTTTAGGTCTGGCGGAAGGACAGGCACCGCCAATCGCGTTACAGCCTCATATCGCATCCGGATTGCAGCGGGCGACCGAGAATTGCGCGATCTCAATGGCCGGTGCCGGAAAGAAACTATGTCTGGCCGGCGGCGTGGCCTTTAACGCGATGCTGGTGCGCGCGATGGAGACTTCAGGCCGATTTGAACAGGTCTATGTGCAGGCGGCCGCCGGAAACTCGGGCACGGCGCTTGGGGCGGCATATCTTGGCGACAGTGCGGCGGCCAAGCCGATGGGCGGATTGGCCCTGGGCCCGGCCTACGATGCCGAAGAGATCAAGCAGACGCTTGAGAACTGTAAGCTGAGTCCAAAGTTATTGCTGACGGTTAGCGACCTGGTGCAATCGGCATTGAAGGATCTGAAAGACCAGCGGATTCTGGCATGGTTTCAGGACCGCATGGAGTTTGGTCCACGGGCGCTGGGGAATCGAAGCATTCTGGCCTCGCCGCTGGACCCATATGCGACCGAGAACCTGAACAGCTTCATCAAGCATCGCGAGGCGTTTCGCAAATTTGCCGCCTCCGTGCCGGCTGAGCACGCGGAGCGGTATTTCACCTACGGGGCAAATTCGCGCAACTTGGCCAGCGTTGCCACGGTGCGTCCGGAGTATCGGGAACGATTTGCGCCGGCGCTATTGGGCGAATCCACAATCCGGCTCCATGTCGTCGAGCGGGAAGAGAACCCACTGTTTCATCGGTTGTTGAGCGCGGCCGGTGAGGCCACCGGGCTCCCTGTGCTGTACAACACGAGCTTCAACCTGTTTGGGGACGCGCTGGTGTGCAACCCGCGGGACGCGGTCCGCAGCTTCTATTCAAGCGGGATCGACGTGATGTACGTCGGCCAGTTCCTACTTCGCAAGTAGGGCTTCGATCGATGAAGCCGCAATCGGGTGGTAGGCGGCCTTGTTCTTGGCAAAAAGGGCCTTGGCGCGCGCCTTGCCGTCTGGTGTTTTGGCCAGCTCTTCATAAAGCGGCTTGATGAACTTCTGGCGGCCAACGGTTTGAAGGAATTCCTCCAGACGGGGCTGGGCTGGAGCGTACTTGTGACGGATGCTCAAAATGAGCCAGGCATCGAGAATCTCGCTGTTTCCAGTCTTGGTCAGTCTGTATTGTTTATCCAAGCTGGCCATTTGATCGAGCGTGATGTTGTCGGGGAGGGCCCGGAGGAAATGCAGCCACTGCTGGGGCACCCACTCGATGACACGAATGGCTTGGCCCTTCTTCCACTTCTCAAGCTCAACGTCTACTTCAGAGAGCAGGTAGGAAGAAATCTTGGGTGCCGAGGCCGGGATCCCGGGTTTGTAGATCCACTCTTTGAGATCGAGCTTGAGGTCTGGGAACTTTTCTTTGACGAAGTTCTCGAAGCCTTCGGTGGTGATGCTCTGGAAGGCGAATTTGTCGAAATAGGCGCGCAGGAAGAGATCGAAGCGGTCTCGACCGACAGCGTCTTCGATGGCTCGAATCAGCAAAGCGCCTTTGACGTAGGGGACCAGGGTGACGCCCTCTTCCGGGTCGCGACCCTTAAGGTCGATGTGGAGAAGCTGATCCTTGGCTGGCAGGGTGGCCATCTCCTGGTTCAGTTCGGCGATCTCGACCGCGAACTCCATCTCGCTTCGCTGCCGGCCGAAGAGGACCTCCTGGATCCGCCGCTCGACGTAGGTCGTGATGCCTTCGTTGAGCCAGAAATCACTCCACGTAGCGTTCGTAACGAGGTTGCCGCTCCAACTGTGGGCGAGCTCGTGGGAGATCAACGAGACGAGACTCTTGTCGCCGGTGAGTATGGTTGGAGTCGCGAAAGTGAGACGTGGATTTTCCATGCCGCCAATCGGGAAGCTGGGTGGGAGGATCAGGACATCGTAACGGTCCCAACGGTAGGAGCCAAAGAGCTGCTCAGCCGCCTGGACCATCGAATTCAAGTCGACAAACTCTTTGTTCGCCGCGTCGAGCATCAATTTTTCGGTATAAACACCGGTGCGGCCGCCAATCAAGCGGAACTGGATCTCGCCAACGGCCATCGAGATGAGATAGGGCGGGATCGACTGGTTCATGTCGAAGCTGTAATCGCCGGTCGGGGCGGCGGTTCGCTGGTCGTTGGGGGCACCCATGACGACGAAGAAGTTGGGTTGGGTTTGAATTTTCGCCTTGAAGGTGACACGGATCGCTGGGGAATCCTGAAGGGGAATCCAACTCCGGGTGTAGATGGGCTGGCCCTGGGTGTAGAGGTACGGTGCCGACTTACCCGCGGTTTGCTCAGGAGTGAGCCATTGCAGGGCCACGGCTGTTGGGCTGGTTTCGTAAGAAACGCGGACGAACTTTGAGCCTTCGGGAAGCGGAATCTCAAGAGGAGCACCGAGAATCTTGTCTGAGGCACCCAACTTGAACTCGATCGGACGGTAAACCTGCCCGTCGACCGAGGTTTCGGTTTTGAAGATCGTTAGGTCTTTGGTGTCGAGCACCAAGGGGCCCTTGCCGGTGACGGAATGAATCACCGACCCGTTCAGGACCTTGCGTTCGAAATCGACACGAAGAGACAGGTCAAGATGGGAGACGACCGCCTGCTCTGGATTGGCGTAAGAATGTACATCTTTCGGGAGCGGCAATCGGGGTTTTTCCTGTTGAATTTTCGGCGAGCAGGAGGCCAGCAAAATGATCGCCAGCCCAGCAGCCGCCGTTGTCGAAACACGCATGCTTCTATTATGGACGCCCGATTGAAGAGCGGAATTACTTGGATTTGCGGGGTGAGTACTTATTCAAGTCGCCCAGCAGCAACTTAGCGCTCTCGGGAGGCGTTGGGTTGCCGTCGATGATCTCTTTGTTGGTCATCGTCTTGCCGTAGAGGCCCTTGTTTACATCGAGGTCTTGCCGAAGAGTCGAGCCCTCCAAGGAGATGCCGGCGAAGACGCCGCGGCTGCGCGAGTAACTGAGAATTTCTGCGGTTAGCAATGCATCCGTTTGCGCGCTGCTATCGCGACCGACCGGGCCGGCGGCGACGCTGGCTTCTCCGCCAAGCTTAAATTGACTTGTGACCAAGCGGTCCGCGCCCCTCTTGTTCATGACCAGAAGGATGACGTCGCTTTCGCTGCCGCCGATCTGGAACCCGACGCTTCCTCCCTCAACGGTTACGCCCGCCGGAGAACCCCAACCTTCCCCACCGGGCTTGCGGCAGGTAAAGAAGCCTTTGCCATACTTCCCGCCAAAGATAAACGCACCCTTCTTGAGACCGGGAATGACGATGGCGCACTCGCTCTTATCGAGAAGGTCCTGGGGAATGGCCTTGTCTTTCATCTGCATCACTTCGTCTAGTACATCACCCGCCGCTTTGAGACGCTTCTCTTCATTGCTTTGCGCAAACAGGCCGGAGGCGCAGCCTAGCGCCAAGAGTACAAGTAGCTTTTTCATATAGTTCCTTCTTCTCTATTATCGACAAGAAAGGAGGCAAAGGTGTTTCGCTCGGGTGGCGATAGAATTACGGCATGGTTTATGACGCCATTGTGGTTGGGAGCGGTCCCGGCGGGGGAATCGCCGCGTATGCGCTTGCCTCGCAAGGCTTAAGGGTGGCGCTGGTGGAGGCGGGCCGGAGGCTGGTTGCGGGCAAAGACTACGGTCGTGACATGCCGCCGCTGGATCTGTTGGCGCGGCGATTGGCGGAGGGTAAATCCGGCGGCTTCGATTCGGCCTGGGACTACCGGGAGCAGAATCACTTTACCGGCGTGGGCGACAGGCCGGGGCATGGGCTGGTGAAGGCGGTGGGGGGCAGGAGCCTTTGCTGGGCTGGGCATAGCCTGAGGTTTGGACCCCTGGATTTCCAGAAGTGGCCGATCTCCTATGACGAAGTTGCACCCTACTATTCGCGGGCTGAACGCTTTATGGGCGTCCACGGCTACAAGGACGGGTTGTCGAATTTGCCCGACGGCGAGTTCATCGCACCGGTGCCGATGCGGGCCGGGGAATCGCTGTTGCGGCGGGGCGTGAATCGCCTGAAGAAGCAGGGGCGGGCAATGGATTTCGTCGCGATGCGAAAAGCGATGGTGACTGAGAAGCATAGCTCCGGAAGGGCGATTTGCCAGTATTGCGGCAACTGCGGCGGTTGCCCGATCGACTCAAAGTACACGTCTGCAAATACGCCGATTCCCATGGCGATGAAGACGGGGAACCTGAAGGTGTTCACCGATGCGACCGTAACTCGAATCTTGATGAGGCGCGAGGCGAATCGGGTGGCGGGCGTCGAGTACACTTCCGCAGCAGGACAGACGGAGAAGCTGGAGTGTCGCACGCTGGTTTTGGCGTGCAGCGCGGTGGAAACGGCGAGGATGTTGCTGGCCAACCGCACCAGGGAGTTCCCGAACGGGCTGGCGAATTCATCCGGTCAAGTCGGCCGCAACCTAACCAGCCATTTTGGAGTGACCGTACTGGGGCTGTTTCCGCAACTGGCCAAGCGGGATCGCTCCGACGATGCGGGCACCGGGTATTATCACTCGTTGTTGACCGGGATCAACTGGGACAAGCCCAATCCAAACTACGAAGGGACCTATCAGGTGCAGTGCGGCGGGGGCCTGCCTCCGCAACGCTTGTTTTACCGCGCCGAGAAGGGATTTGGCACCGCCTTCAAGCAGGAATTGCTGCGCAAGAATATCTGTCATGTGGGGATGAACATGCAAGGGTCGCTTCTGGTGAGCGGCAAGAAGTATATCGATCTGGACCCAACTGCGAAAGATCGCTTCGGCGTGCCATTGCCGCGCATTCACTTGCACTACGAGGACGCCGATGTGGCGATGGCGCAAGAGGTCGTGAACCTGTGCGAAGAGATTATCCGCGCCGGAGGCGGCGAAGTATTGTCGTCGCCAGGCACGGTGAGCCGGGAGGATCTTGTAATCGATCTGAACCACTGGGTGGGCACCGCGAAGATGGGCTTGGACGCAAAGACGAGTGTCGTGAATCGCGCTTCGCAATCGCACGATATTCCGAACTTGTTTATCGGAGACGCAAGTGTCTTTCCGCAGTATCCAGAGAAGAATCCAACGCTGACAAACATCGCCTTGAGTTGGAGGATGAGTGAGATGCTGGCCTCGAAGATGCGGCGCAAGGAGATCTGAGAAAGTATGGGGATTGAACGCAGGGAACTATTTCCGATTCTGGCCGCAGCGGGCGTGGCCAGCGCTCAGCACGAGCATCACCGTCCGGCGATGGTGTCGACGGACGCCTACAAGTTGCAGACGTTTACGGCGGAGCAAAATCGAATTCTCGACATGCTCACGGACCTGATCATTCCCGCCGACGCAGGATCGGGCGGAGCGCACGACGCGCGGGTAAGCCAGTATCTGGACCTTGTGGCACATCATGTCGCAACCGTGAAAAAGGGGATTGAGAGCGCACTGGCGGACTTGGAGGCGATCGCAAAGTCGCGATTTGCGCTGCCGCTGGCAAAGCTGGATCGGGCGCAAATGACGACGGCGTTGGAGGCGGCGCCGGAAGCACTGCTCGAGATGCTGAAATCGCACACGGTGGAGGGCTACCGGCTCAGCTACGTCGGGCAGTCGCAGTGGATGGGA
Organism: Bryobacter sp.; assembly: GCA_025356215.1. Taxonomy (GTDB): domain Bacteria; phylum Acidobacteriota; class Terriglobia; order Bryobacterales; family Bryobacteraceae; genus Bryobacter. The sequence goes on from JANXUM010000159.1 coordinate 13,819, forward strand.
TACAAGCCTCATGCGCCGGGACTCTATCCGGATCGCAGCGTGGATGGCGAGAGCGTGGGAAAATAATGGCTTATGACCCTCGAAGAAATCGAGCGGGAGTACGAACAGCTCCGCCAGCAAGCAGATTCTGTGCGGAGCTATCTTTGACTCCCCTAAAAAGAAGAAGCAACTAGAGGCGCTGGAAAGCGTCATCTCGGATCCGGACTTTTGGAACAACCCGGAGAAGAGCCAGGAGACGATGCAGAAGCGTAAGCGCCTGGAGGAATCCCTGGGCCAGGACACGCGCATCGCGACGATGAACTCCGATATCGCGGCGTTGATTGAACTGGCGCGCGAGGGCGAGGACGTCGGGGCTATGCTGAACGGCGAGTTCGCTACATTTCGCAGCGAGCTGGAACAGTTGGAAACGGCGATGCTGCTGTCGGGCGAGCATGATCATCTCGGCGCGATCCTGAACATCCATCCCGGTGCCGGCG
>JANXUM010000241.1 GCA_025356215.1 Bryobacter sp.
GTACCTCCATGAATTCCGAACAAAACGCCCAACGCTGCGGGCATCAAACCTTGTAGTAGATTTTTCATACAAACACCTATTGTCCCTTGTTGGGATGAAGTTACGGCCTCTGAGAGTGCAGAATCTCCTACACACTCTACGAATCAACATAGCGCAATGGATTGCCGCTGTGAAACCTCAAGGTTGCGCCGCTCATCTACAATGAAAGAGGTACAAACTTATGAAACTAAACATGATTTTCGCTGGTCTGCTGGGCGTCGCACTGACCCTTGCCGCTCAGGATGTTGCAACCGGAGCAAAGAAGGCGGCCACGGCCACTGAAAAGGGTGCCAAGGTCGCTGCCAAGGAGACCGTCAAGGGCGCCAAGGTTGTCGGCAAGGAAACCGCCAAAGGCGCCAAAGTTGTGGGCAAAGAGACGGCTGAAGTCGGCAAGGACGTCGGCTCCGCTACCGCGAAGGGCGCCAAGGTCGTCGGCAAAGAAACGGCCAAGGGTGCCAAGGCCGTCGGAAAGGCAATCGAAAAGCCCTTCGAGAAGAAGTAGCTGAAAATAGCCTGTCGAGGTCACAACGACTTTTCCGGCACCTTCGTCTCAATGAGCAGGGAGGTTCCTAAGAGAACACAATGACCATGAAAATCACGATCGCATCCGCACTACTGGCGATGAGCACGCTCTTCGCCCAGGCTACAACCACCACCCCGGCTCCGGCTCCGAACAAAATGGAGAAGAAGTCCGGCAAACAGAAGAAGTCCCACAAGAAGATGTCGACCACGCCAGCCCCGGCTGTCAAGTAGTTAACATCTCCGGAAACAACAATAGCGCCGAGCGATCGGCGCTATTGTTGTTTCCGTCCGATCCCGCCCAGGTGCGTCTCGTTGAAAGACTCCATCGACTTCAGGCCGTATCCCATCGCCCTGTCGAACGCGATATGCGCCGGCCAAATAAGCCAGCGCGCGTCCAAAGCGCTGCCCGCCAGCCAAGCCAGTAAGACCACCGCGCCCGCAAAAGCAAAGCTGTGTCCCAGATTGTAAGCCCACGCCCCGGCGCGCGGGTCTTTCAAGTATCCAAGCATCGTCAGATCGGGCAATAGAAACAAACCCGCAAACCACCACCAGCTCCCCCCATCTTGGCGAACAGCAAAAGCAAAACCGCCAGTTCCACCGCCGCCTCCATCCGTAGCCACCCCTCATAACGTACACTGTTCATCTTCATGATGAACAGTGTACGCTTTCGCCCAACCCCTGTCAAGACGTACACTGTTCATGATGCCTTACCCTCAGAAGACCGAGCCGCTCGCCATTCTCGCCGCCGCCCTCGACATCGTCGAAAACCAGGGATGGCCAGCCCTCTCGATGCGATCCGTCGCCGCCGCGCTCGGCGTCCGTGCTTCCAGCCTCTATCGCCACTATGCCGACCGCGCCGCCCTCGACTCAGCCCTCGGCGCGCTGGCTGCAAAAACACTGCTGCGCGAGATGGAATCCGCCGCCGGCCGCCTGGACGGCCCGGCTCGTCTCGACGCGATGGCGCTAGCCTACGTCCGCTTCGCCCGCAACAGCCCCGCCCTCTATCAACTCATCGCCGCCCCCGGCGGCGCCGCCGATTCCCAACCCGAGTCCAAAGCCATCTGGAATCTCATCCTCGACGCCATCGCCCGGTGCTCCAAGACCAGGCGCGACCACACCCCCGCAGCAGTCGTCCTTTGGTCATTTCTCCACGGCTACATCTCGCTTGATGCCGCCGGAAAGTTCGGTGCCAGCGGCCCCAAAGGCGCTCTTGAAAAAGGCCTTGCCGCAATTGTCAAAGGCTTCGCCTGAGTCCCGGATATACTGGCTGCAACATCTATGCTCCGTCGCAATTTCCTCGCCGCCGCCGCGGCCTACAATCTATCCGCCCAGACCTTCGACGTTCAGAAGAAACGCCGCGTGGGTTTGATCGGCTCTGGCTGGTACGGTAAGTCCGACATCCTCCGCCTGGTGCAAATCGCGCCGGTTGAAATCGTCTCGCTCTGCGACGTCGACTCGGTCATGCTCGAAAAGGCCGCCGATCTGGTCGCCTCACGCCAAGCGTCGAAGAAACGCCCCCGCCTCTTCACCGACTATCGCAAGATGCTGGCGGAAAAAGACCTGGATATCGTCGAGATTGCCACCCCCGATCACTGGCACGCGCTGCCGATGATCGAAGCCGCAAAAGCTGGCGTCGACATGTACTGCCAGAAGCCGATCTCGGTGGACGTAATCGAAGGCGAAGCAATGCTGGCCGCTGCCCGCAAGTACAATCGCGTCGTTCAGATTGGCACCCAGCGCCGCTCAACGCCCCACCTCATCGAGGCCAAGCAGCGATATCTCGACGAAGGGAAACTGGGCAAGATCGGCCTCGTCGAAATCTACTGTTACTACCACATGCGCGCCACCGCCAATCCTCCCGACCAAGCCCCGCCGAACAACCTGGACTACGAGGCCTGGACCGGCCCCGCGCCCATGCGCCCCTACAATCCCCTGGTCCATCCACGCAGTTGGCGCGCCTTCAACGAATACGGCAATGGCATCGTCGGCGACATGTGCGTTCACATGCTCGACATGGTGCGCTGGATGATGGGTCTCGGTTGGCCAACCAGCATATCCTCCACCGGCGGCATTTTGGTCGACAAAGCCTCCAAAGCAAACATCCCCGACACCCAGGAGGCCAGCTTCGATTTCCCGGGCCTCAAGGTGATCTGGACCCACCGCTCCTGGGGAGCCCCCCCCGATCCGCAATATCCCTGGGGCGCAACCTTCTATGGGGACAAGGCCACACTCAAGGCCAGCGTCCAAAGTTACGACTACATTCCCCTTGGAAAAGGCCAAGCCCCGGTGCATAAGGATGTAACTTACGAATTCGATCAATACCCGGAGGACCGCACCGAAGTTGACCTGGAGCGCCACGTCGCCCCCGCCATCCGCGGCCACATGCGGGATTTGCTCGCCGCCATCGATCAGCGATCCAAGCCCGTGGCCGACATCGAGCAAGGCCATATATCAACAGCTTCCTGCATCCTCGCCAACTTGTCGATGAAACTTGGGCGCACTCTCAGCTACGATGCCGCCAAACGTGTGGTCGTCAACGACGCGGAGGCGACCAAATTACTCCGCCGCCCCTATCGCGCCCCCTACGTCCATCCGGAGCCGCAAAGAGTCTAGGGCCTCGGCCGCTCTTTCACCAGCGGATCTCCGCCCTCGGCCTGCTTGCGCTTCATATGCATCAGCCGCGTTTTCTGCACGTCGAGTTCCTCGCGGCGGTCCGGATACAACAATAAGAATTTGTCCAGTATCCTCTCCGCCTCCTCGTAGTTCTTGGCCGACATCTTCGATTCGTAAAGCAGCAGCATAGCCTCAGGATGATCGGGCGTCGTGGCCAACAATCGATTCAGCGTTACCTCGGCGTCCTTTAATTCGTAGAGACGCACCTGAACATTCGCCAAACTCAACCACGCGGCGTTACTGCCCGCGATATCGGTGGCACGCTTAAAGTAGTCCCGTGCCGCAGGGTAATTGCCCCGTTCGTTTTCGATGTTGCCCAGGATGTTAAATCCGCGACCGGCAAACTCCTTGTTATTGTCTTCCAGCGAATAATCCACCAGTTTCCAAGCCGTCGCGCTGGCCCGATCCAGAAAGCCCATCGTACTGTAGCCGCCGGCAAGCGCTTCTAGCCCGGTTAGGCTCTTCGGATCCACCGAGACCTGCTGCTCGTGCAACTTCACCGATGTCTCGTAATCGCGCGACCGCAGATGGCTCACAACCGCCAAGGGAATGGCCACCGCCACCACCACCGCGATGGGCACCCACTTTGGCGAAGCCAGTCGCCACAGCCCCACAACCATCAGACCGATCAAAGCCGCGCTCGGAAGATACATTCGATACTCCATGGCGGGCTCCATCGGAATGGGGATGAAACTCGATGTCGGCAACAGCACGAGCAGCGGGAATAGTAAGATGACGCCTACCCAGCGCGACCGCCGCAAGCAGTACAACGCGACCCCAAAGTAAGCCACCAATCCTGCCAACTGCGGCATCCATTGCCACCACTCCGCCGCGGGCCGGTAGAAAGGATAAAACTGTAACTTGGCAGGCCAAAACAACTTACTCGCATAGCCGGCAATCACACCGCATTCCACCTTGAAATAGACCCAAATCGGCGCTAACACCTGCCCTTCGCTCCCGATCTGCTGGCTGCGCCCGCCCCGCAGATGATAGACGATCATGACCAGCCAGACGATCGTTAAGCCGGTGTAATAGCGCCAGCGCCGGAGCAGGGTCGGCACAATCCCCACACCGCCCCGCGCCCAATCCACCATTAGGATCGCTCCGGGTAATGTGACCGCCACCTCTTTGGACAGGATGGAGGCGACTCCCAGTGGAACGCTCGCCCATTCCCAACCCCTGAGAAACGCAAGCAAAGACAAGACATAAAACATCACCATTAGCGATTCTGTGCGGCACGTGATGTAGCCGACCGGCATGGTGGAGAAGGGGTGAACCGCCCAGATCGCCATCGCGCAAACGCCCATCCAAAGCGCGCGCCCACCCTCGTCGGCCTTCACCTCGCGCCAGACAGCCAAAAATAAAAGCAGGATTAACCCGCAATTTGCCCAATGGATCGCCAGGTTCGTAAGGTGATATCCGAAAGGATCGACACCCGCCCAGGCATGATCGATCATCGAGACTAGCCCCGGGATCGCGTGATGGTCGTAGGTGCGCGCGTCGGCGTGTCCACGAACCAGCATTGTCAGATTCTTTAGACTAAAGCTGCGGAACTCGGAGTTTCCCACGATGCCCGCCCCATCGTCCAGCAAGAAAGGCGCGTGCAATGCCGGGTAGTAAACCACAAGTAGCACCGGCAAAAGCGCCAGCCACGCCAACACTCTAAACAATCGATTTCGGTCCGCTATCACCGTTTTCTCCACGTCTTAGCAGACTACCATCAACTTAGCGCTTCGGAACTTGGACGGTCACCTCGCGCGGCGGGGCCTTGGCCGGGGTGCCCCCAGCACCTCGATGAGCGCCGCGCTTAACCACAATCCGATTCACCACCCGCGCCGCGCCCGCCGCCTTCGCCATTCGTGTGGCGGCACCTTTGTGCTGCCCGATGGAAACCGCTCCGTCCCACTCAACAACACCTTGCTTGACGCTGTAACGGAGCCCATCCGGCTTTAGCTTGGAGCGCGCCAGTTTGGCTTGAATGCGGGACGAAATCGCCGCGTCGGAATCCGTCTTCGCCAGCAACCCCAGGGTGATCGCGAACATCGCCAGCCAGCGAATCATCATTCCCCATCCCTCCGCAACCGGGGCGCGATCTCGGTCTCAAAGCTCTTCATCGCCGCCGAGATCGCTTGATGCATGTCGAGATATCGATAAGTACCCAAGCGGCCGCCAAACACAACGCTTGGCTCCGCCTCGGCCATTTCACGGTAAAGCTCATACCGCTGCCGGTCTTCGGTCCTTCCGATTGGATAGTAAGGCTCATCGTTGCCACTGGCAAAACGCGAATACTCCCTCATAATCAACGTTTGCTTTGGGTTCTGCGCCCGCTCCGGGTGTAAGTGCTTAAACTCATGGATACGAGTGTGCTTAAACTGAAGCTCCGGATAATTCACCACCGCAGCGCCTTGATAGTCGCTAACTGCCGGTCGTTCCAACTCAAAGTCCAAGGTGCGCCAACCCAGCGCTCCATGGCGATATTCAAAGTACCGATCCACCGGCCCGGTGTAAATAATCAAGGCACTGGGAGCCAACGCAGCCCGTGCGGCGAAAAAATCCACGCCGAGTTCGACGTGAATCCTGGGGTGGTTCAGCATGCGCTGAAAGATCTTTCCGTAGCCATCGACGGGTAGCCCTTCATAGCGGTCCGAAAAGTAGAAATCGTCGTAACTGAATCGCACCGGCAATCTGCTGATGATACTCGCCGGTAACTCCTTCGGATCCGTCTCCCATTGCTTGGCGGTATAGTCGCGCACGAACGCCGCGTACAAATCCCGCCCAATTTGGCTGATCGCCTTTTCCTCCAAGTTTGTGGGTGCCGCGATGCCCTCGGCCGCCGCCTTCTCCGCCAGGAACGCCGCAGCCTCCGCTGGCTTGAACGATTTTCCAAAGAATCGGTTAATCGTCATCAGATTGATCGGCATCGTGAACATACGGTTGTCGTGAAACGTGAATACCCGATGCCGGTAGTTGTTGAACGCCGAGAATCGATTGACAAACTCCCACACCTTCGCGTTTGAGGTATGGAACAAATGCGACCCATAACGATGAAACTCGATCCCCGTCTCGGGATCGATCTCCGAGAACGAGTTGCCTCCGCCGTGCTCACGCCGCTCCAGGACCAACACAGGTACATCCAGCTCCACGGCCACCAAATGCGCGATCGTTGCACCGAAGAATCCGCTTCCCACTACTATGACGGGAAACTGTTCGAAGCCTGGCTTCATCGCGCGAACCACAAGCTCCACCGCCATTCGGCCAACTGCGAAGCGCAACGCAATCCTACCCGAATCCACTTACCTAAACCCTTCAACGACTGCTCCCCTCCGGTTCGCGGCAAATGCCGCACCTCCACCTCGGCAACCCGGTACGCCCCCGCCCGGCAGAGCAACGAGAACATAACCATCGGGATAAACGACTCTCTGGGAATCCTTGATAACACCCGCTCCATCGGTGTCCGGCGCATAAGTTTAAATGGACAATTGGCGTCGGCAATCCACTTGCCAAAGAATGCGAAATTGAGCATTCGCATGCATGTGGTGATCAGCACCCGCACCGGCCCGTCCGCTCGCGTGGACCGCCGCCCCAGAACAAAATCGTGCTGCTCCCGGATCTCCCAAAGCTTCCAAAAATCCGCGGCGTGATGCTGCCGGTCGCTGTCCGTTTGAAACACCCATTCCTGAGTCGCCCGGTCCAGTCCGTAGCGCAAAGCCTTCCCATGGCCGCCGTTCTGCTCCGGCGTAAGCGGTCGCAACCGGGGCAGTTCCAGGGCAAGTGCCACCAGCACTTCACCGGTATTGTCTCTACTGCAGTCATTGACCACAATCAACTCGGAATTTGGAATCTTCGAGATCACTTCCGCGTGCCATTCGCGGACAGTTCCCTCGATGATGTCGCCTTCGTTATAGGCGGGCATCACGACAGAAAGCATCGCCTGAGTATACCGTGTGGCATTGGCGCGATAATCGAAGCACCGTGGAACTCCAGTCCGTCATCGCGGAACTCCGCAGCATAATATTTTTTACCGACCTGACCGACGCCCAGCTCACCTGGTTCGTCGAGCACTCCGAGTATCAAACCTTCAACGAAGGCGACTACCTAAGCCAGGTCGGCGACCCCGCCGATCGGATGCTCGTCATCTTTGAAGGCGCCTTCCAAGTCAAACAAATAAACGGCGATGGCCCCGTCTTCACCGCCTCGGCTGGAGAGATCACCGGCTGCTTGCCCTTCTCGCGAATGAAGGTTTTCGAGATGCCCGTCCGCGCCACCGCCCCCATGCGCGCCCTCAGCATGCACAAAACGCACTTCCCCGCCCTCTATCAGGAGATCCCCGAACTCATTCCCAGACTCGTCGGCATTCTTACGGATCGCGTGCGCGAAACCGCCCGCCGCGCCACTCAAACCGACAAACTCGCGGCCATCGGCAAGCTGTCCGCCGGTCTCGCTCACGAACTCAACAATCCCGCCGCCGCCGCCCGC
>JANXUM010000458.1 GCA_025356215.1 Bryobacter sp.
CCGGAATTCAGGCTCGGGGGCCCACCACGTTGCCGAGGCGATTCGCGTTGCATGAAGCTCCTCTGCCGAGGCCGCGTGCAGCGTGCGGCGACAGTTCGCGCGTCGGTAAGACTACCAACGATTCTGCGCGAATTGCCAATGGTGGACAGAAAGGTGCCGGCGCTGTTGTATTTATTGATAATCCCCGTTACACCGTCGGAGGCATATAGGTTGCCACTGCCGTCGAAGGTGAGCCCAGAGGTGGAGTTGAGTCCGGTTCCCGCCCCAATCGAACTGATCAAAGCACCGGAGCTTCCATCCAGTTTCTTAATCACGTTTCCGGACCCAACGTAGAGATTGCCATCGCCACCGAAGGCGAGCGGCCCGGCAGATCCAAGCCCGGTGGCGAACGCGGAGAGAAAGGCACCGGTGGTTGGGTTGTAGGTCAGTACGGAACCCCCTTCATTTGCCACGAAGACTTTGCCGTTGGGGCCAACGACAACACCCTGGCCATTGCTGAGACCATTACCGGGGATGGTTTGGAGCAGATTGCCAGTCAAGTCGAACTGATAGAGATCCGCCGATCCGCCATCCCGGCTGGTGACGAAGATCGTGCTAGCCGAGGTGCCGGGAGCGAGGATTCCGGCAAAGATTGCGACCGAAATCAATAGGTGGTGTTTCATTGGCTACAAGCCAGTGCGACAAAACGGAGCCAAACCGATCATCTTGACCAAGTAAAAGCAGGACGATTCCGTTCGGCGGTGGACTTTCGATCCACCTGTCGCGCGCGATCTTGAATACGATGGTGCGTGGCACAGAATATGAAACGAATCTTGGTACTTTGCTTGAACGCCGCCGCCCTGCAGGGCGCCATCACGCTTTCCTCGCTGTTTAGCGATCACATGGTGATTCAACGCGACCTTCCCGTGCATGTCTGGGGGAAGGCAAACCCGGGCGAGCGTGTAACGGTGCGCATTGGCGCGGCGGAGCGTTCCACGGCGGCGGGCGAACGCGGCCTTTGGAGTGTCCACTTGCCGCCGATGGCCGCGAGCGGGCCGATTGAGATCACCGCGCAAGGCGCAAACTCGATCACGTTGCGCGATGTGCTGGTGGGAGACATTTGGGTTGGGTCGGGCCAATCGAATATGGAGATGGCCGTCGAAAGCTCGAATAATGCCGGCGCGGAAATCGCCGGCGCGGACCAACCGCGTATTCGGTTGCTGACGGTGAAGCGTGTGGCGTCGCAGTATCCCCGCTCGGAGGCGGAGACTGAAGGCTGGGCGGCGGCGGCACCCGCGACCATTCCGAAGTTTTCAGCGGCAATGTACTTTTTCGCCCGCCACATTCAGGACACTCAGAAAGTGCCGATCGGGTTGATCCACTCCTCTTGGGGCGGAACGCTGATTGAGGCGTGGATGAGCATGGACACGCTTAGCTCCGATGCCAGTTTCATGCCCGTGCTGGCCTTGTGGTCGAAAACAATGAACAATTTTGAGGACTGGCAGTGGCGTTGGGACCGTACCCTGGAGCAATGGAGGCAGGATGTGGACGAAGCCAAGCGCAAGGGTGTGGCCGCACCCGGTCGCCCTTGGACGGGTAACCAGGAAAACTCCGGGATGCCCGGCGGGCTCTACAACGCAATGATTGCGCCACTGACGCCGTTCCCGATCCGCGGGGTGCTGTGGTACCAGGGCGAAAGCAACGCGGGCGTTGACCGGGCGCACCTTTACGAGCACATGTTCGAGCGGATGATCCGCGACTGGCGCGCGGCGTGGGGCATCGGCGATTTTCCGTTTCTGTTCGTGCAATTAGCGAATTGGAAGGCGGGGCCGGTCAATCGCTGGCCGGAACTACGCGAGGCGCAGATGAAGACTTTGGGCGCGGCCAAGACGGGGATGGCGGTGGCTATCGACATCGGCGACGAGAAAGACATCCACCCGAAGAACAAGCAGGAAGTAGGGCGAAGGTTGGCGCTGGCGGCGAGGGCCGTCGCGTACGGCGAAGGGATCGAGTACTCGGGCCCGATCTATCGCACGGCGGCAGGAGAAGGTGCCGCGATGCGGGTTTGGTTCGATCACGCGACAGGCCTGCGCGCGGCGGGGGGAAGCGTCGAAGGCTTTGAGATCGCCGGTGCGGACGGCAAGTTTGTGCCCGCCACGGCGACGATCGACGGGACTACTGTGTTGGTTGCAAGCGCCTCGGTGGAGAAGCCGACACAGACCCGATACGCCTGGCTGGACAATCCGAAGTGCAACTTAGAGAACGGCGACGGGTTACCGGCGTCGCCCTTCCGTTCGAGCCACTGATTTTAGCGACCGCGCTCTTCCTTGGCCAGCCGTAGCGCCGCCGCCCAGCCACCGGCCCGCTGCGCGCCGGGCGCGAAGAAGTCGCGATTGAAATCCTCGTCCGTACCGGCGAAGCGCTCCACGGGGGCCCGTAAATCCACCGGCCAAGGATTTACCGCCGCCGCAAAGACGCACCAGACAGCGGCCTCACCCAGGCCAACCAGGATGGTCTTGCCAGAGCTCTCCCCTCGTGAAAAACGTAAAGCCGTAAGTATGTCGTCGACGTGGATCGCGGCGTCATATTGATTGTAAGAGGCGAACCATTTATCGCCGCGGCGGTGGAGGGCGCGATCCTTACTCTCGTGAAAGGGTTCCAGCGCCAACACCGAGTAGCCAGCCTTTCGCCACGTCTCGGCCTCCTTACTGTCCATACCTTCTTGAGCGCTCTGCGGATGAACGACGATGGCGACCCCGCGCTCACCGGGGCTCTGCAGGGCTTGAACCATTTCATCCCGCTGGACCCTAACGATCTGGACGAGCTTGCCGGTGGTGTTGCCTTCGACCGGCCCCGCTGGATTGACGCCCAAAGCGATGCGTAGGCGGTCTCGCTGCAGCCGCTTGTCGCTGGACGGGTCCAGCAGTTGGCGCCATACCTGATCGATGCCCGCTTCGTCCCGCGCCCGGGCGGGCAGTGGCTGTCGCGGGACTTCAAGAAGATCTTCACGATGCCGCTCGGCAATGGTTTCAAATGAGATCGTCTCGCCAGCCGGAGCCGCTGGACGCAGATGCTTGGCGAAGAATGCGTAGACCGCCTCACGGCTGGCTTTGTTGTAGTTGTGACCGGCATCGAAGTGTCTGTTCTCGACGCGAGCCGCGCTGCCGTCGTAAAGCTTGTAGACGGCTTGAATTCGCGGGTATTCATCCTTGGGAGTGTTCTTGGTCCAATCGCCCGAGGCCGAGACGATCAGCATGCGACGAGGGGCCATCATGGCGGCGATCTCGACATTGTTGGTTCCGAGCCGCAGTCCGGGTGCTTCCTCGCATGGGTCGCCGCCCTGCATGTTACTCGAAATCATATTGACCGGCGCTGAGAGGCGGACGCGGTCATCCACGGCTGTCAGCAGAAAGGTCTGCGTACCGCCGCCGGAAGCGCCGGTGACAGCGATGCGGCGGCGGTCGGCACCCGGCAGGGACTCGGCGTAATCCACCATTCGAAGGGAGTTCCACAATTGCAGGCCCATTGGGCTAAAGGACCAGAGCTGCCGCGACTTAGTAATGAAGTCGTGGGGCAATTGATGCGCGTCACCGTATCCGGCCATGTCCCAGGTCAAGACTAAGTAGCCCTGTGCGGCTAGATTAATGGCGAGGCTGGGCACAGAGTAATCTTCTCGATGAGTGAGGCGCCCCTGCTTCCAGTGGCCGTGAGGAGAGAGTACGACCGGATAGGGACCGCGCATTGTGGCGGGTGGCAAGTACAGTTCCGCGCCGATGAAGTAGCCGGGCAGCGTCTCCACCAGAAGGGTCCAGATGCGGTATTCCTTTTGATCGCGTTTGCGCGTTACCTCGACCGGGACACGGCCGCGTGGCATGAGCGGGTAGAGGCCGGCCGCGCTGAGAATCTGCTGGCGCAAGGCGTCGCGGCGCAGTTTCCAAGCGTCAAGAGTTGCGGGAGCTTGAAATTCGAACCGAGAGTTGGCGTCCGGTAGCTTGACATTGCGCGCGTCCGGTCGCACCTGTCCGAGTAACGAGACCGCCAGGGCAAGGCCGACCGAAAGAACTGCAAGAAACAACTTAATCCTTTGAGTTTAGATCAATGGAAGTCCGACGGCTATCTTAGTAGTATGCGTAGGTTCGCCTGGTTTTTTGTCGGCTATCTGGTGCTAGTCATCCTCTTTGGCGCCTGGGTGCGGATTGCGGGCGCGGGCGCGGGCTGCGGCAATCACTGGCCCACCTGCCAGGGCGTAGCGGTGCCTGTGGCGCCCAACGCCAAAACGATGATTGAATTCACCCATCGAGTCACTAGCGGATTGTCGGGTTTGTTGGGCGTTGCCTTGCTGATCTGGGCGTGGAGGGCCCGATCGAAGGCGTTGCCTTGGGCGGCGGGCATGGTCCTGTTTTTACTGTTGGAAGGCTTGATTGGAGCGGTGCTGGTGAAGAAAGAACTAGTGGCCGACGACGCCAGCGTCAATCGGGCCATCGTGATTTCTCTCCATCTTGCCAACACGATGCTGCTGATGCTCTGCGCGGTGGCGACGGCTGTGCGCGCGGGGTTTGAAGTGAAATGGAAGTCGGGTACGAACGGCTTGCTCTGGTTGGCGATGGGGGCCTTGGTGCTTACAAACATGACGGGCGCGGTGACA
>JANXUM010000367.1 GCA_025356215.1 Bryobacter sp.
CAAGCCAACATGCGCATCATTCAGGCCACCGCCGAGCGCCTGGGCCTGCCCGCAGACCGCGTCATCATCAACATCGACAAGTACGGCAACACCACGGCCGGCACGATCCCGCTGGCCACGCGCGACGCCGTTGAGCAAGGAAAGCTCAACAAAGGCGACCTGGTTTTATTCGTCACCGTCGGTGCTGGCTTCACCGTCGGCGCCAACATCTGGCGCTGGTCCATTTAATCCGTCTAAACTAGAGGACAGATGCACTCCGAAGGTCCGCTCGACAACATCGATCAATGGGATGACCACGTCCGCTCGCGCTATCAGGAAGGCCGCAAGCAAGAAGACTTCCGCATGTTCAACGAATCCTCGCCGCAAGGCGTTAAGGATTTCTACATGCTCAATCATCGCCACCAGACTCACGCCTTTGCCAAGTCCAAGCGCGAATTGTACGAGAAGCGGACCCAAGGCGAGCGCGGCATCTGGGAGATGATGGAATTCCTCAATACCCTCGTGGACGATTCCGATCCCGATACAGACCTCACCCAAATCCAGCACAACCTCCAAACGGCGGAAGCCATTCGAGCCGACGGACATCCGCGCTGGATGCAGCTCACCGGCCTGATTCACGACTGCGGCAAAGTCCTATGCAGTTACGGCGAACCGCAATGGGCGGTGGTGGGCGACACCTTCCCCACGGGCTGTGCCTGGGACCCGTCGATTGTTTTTCACGACTACTTCGCCTGGAACCCCGACACCGCCATCCCCGCGTATCAAACGCCCAACGGCGTTTACCAGCCCAACTGCGGCCTCGAAAATGTCCACATGAGCTTCGGCCACGACGAGTACCTGTATCACGTCGTGCGCGATTACATGCCTGAGGAAGCGCTCTACGCGATCCGGTATCACTCCTGCTATCCAATCCATCGAGAAGGCGCCTACACCCACTTGATGAATGACAAGGACCAACAGATGTTTGAGTGGGTTGTCAAGTTCAACCCCTACGACCTATACTCCAAGGGCCACGCCAAACCCGACGAGCAGGCCCTCCGCCCTTATTACGAGGACCTGATCGCCGAATTCTTTCCAGCTAAGATCCGCTGGTAGCGTACATGGCCTCAGCCGCCGCCATCGCGCCATCCTTCGCCTTAAAGCCCTGAGCCCTCAGCGCCTCCTCAAACTTTTCCAGCAAGAACAGCGTATCTCTCTTCGTGGCAAGAACGCCCATGATCCCGATGCGGAAAACCTTGCCCGTCAATTGGCCAAAGCCCCCCGCGATATCGATGCCATAGTTATCCATCAAGTGCTTGCGCACGGCCATATCGCTGATCCCTTCGGGAAGCTTGGGAGTCATCAAGTTCCAAAGCTGATGACCGCGGTGCACGTGCATTTCCATGCCCATCGCTTCAATGCCGGCAACAAAAGCGTTCCGGTTCAGCCGATGCCGAGCAAAGCGATTCTCCAGGCCCTCTTCAGCAATCACCGTCAAGCCCTCATGCAGCGCGTAAAACATCGAAATGGGCGCGGTGTGGTGATAACGCTTCGCACCGCCAAAATACTCAGCCAGCAACTTGATATCGAAATACCAGGTCGGAATCTGACTCTTGCGCTCCTTAGTCAACCATTCCAGCGCCCGCGGACTCACCGTGAACGGCGACAAACCCGGAGGGCACCCGAGTCCTTTTTGCGAACAGCTGTAAGCAACATCGATACCCGTCTTATCGAACTCAATCGGCATCGATCCCAAAGCGGTGACGCAATCGGCAATCACCAGCGCGCCGACTTCATGAGCCGCTTCGCAAATGGCTTTGCCATCCGTCCAGCAGCCGGTGGAGGTTTCCGCGGCAACGTAAGCAACCGTATTCGGCTTCTCGCGCAGGATCGCCTCGCGCATCTCCTCAGGGGTCCAGGTCTCGCCCCAAGGCTTGTCAATTTGGATTACGGTGGCCCGCTGGCGCTTGCCCATGTCGATCAAGCGGTCGCAGAAGTAGCCACTGGCAAAGACGAGAAACTTCGAGCCGGGTTCTACGAAGTTCGCCACCGCCGTTTCCATCCCGCCAGAACCCGTGGCCGACATCGCGACTGTGAATTCATTTGCAGTCCCAAAGCATGTGTTGAGCCCGGTTTTCACTGCTTGCGTAATCTCGAAGAAGAAAGGGTCGAGATGACCGACAATAGGCTTGGACATGGCGTCATAGACGCGCGGCTCCACCATGGACGGTCCGGGTCCATAGAGCAAACGCTTGGGTGGATTTAGAGTGGAAAGCATAGCTTTGATTCTACCGATTGATCAACTCATTCCCCAAATTCCCGCCACCGGCAACCTCGTCATCGAGGCGGCGCCTGGCGCGGGCAAGACGACGCGCGTCCCGGCGGCCCTGCCTGGCAACGTGCTGGTGCTAGAGCCCCGCCGCCTGGCCGCCCGTCTAGCCGCCCGCCGAGTGGCCAGTGAACGCGGTGAACAAGTGGGCGACAGCGTCGGCTATCAGGTTCGATTCGAAGACGTCAGCTCCCCACGCACACATCTGCGCTACCTCACCGAAGGCGTGCTCAACCGCCGCCTCGCCACAGACCCGCTGTTACGCGGCATCGACGCGGTGGTCCTCGACGAATTCCACGAGCGCCATCTGGAGGGCGACCTCGCCCTCGCCCTATTGCTCGAATTGCAACGCACGCAACGCCCAGAGATCCGCATCGTCGTCATGTCGGCCACGCTCGACGCCGCGCCCATCGCCGTCCGCCTAGGCGGCTGCCCGGTCCTCCGCAGCGAAGGCCGTCTCTTCCCACTAGAGCAGCGCTACACGCCCGAGAGTGCGCAACCGCTGGAAGAGCGAGTGGCGGCGGCGCTCGAAAAAGCCCAAGGCGACGCGCTGATCTTCCTACCCGGCGCCGCCGAAATCCGCAAAGCGATCGACGCCTGCCGCCGCCTCCCCCGCCTGCTGCTGCCACTGTACGGCGAACTGCCGCAAGATGAGCAAGACCGCGCGCTGGAGCCCGCCTCCCGCCCCAAAGCGATCTTCGCCACTAACATCGCGGAATCGTCGATTACGATTCCCGGCATCACCACGGTTATCGATAGCGGGCTAGCCCGCGTCGCGTCCGACAGCAAAAGCACCGGCCTCCCGCAACTCACACTACAGAAAATCTCCCGTGCCTCCTGCATCCAGCGCGCCGGCCGCGCCGCCCGCACCGGCCCCGGCCTCTGCATCCGTCTGTACACGGAGCAAGACTTCCTCAGCCGCCCCGAGCGAGCCACGCCCGAGATTCTCAGTCGAGAACTCAGTGGCCTCCTACTCCAACTCAGGGCGATGGGACTGACTACAGACCTCCCATGGATGAGCCCGCCGGGCGAACAAGACATCCGGAAAGCCGAGGCGCTGCTGGACGAACTGGGTGCCCACGGCGACACCGCCCGCCGCATGGCCGCCATGCCGCTGCACCCGCGATTGGCGAGGATGATGCTCGAAGCCGCCAAGCGCGGCAGCGCTACCCCCGCCGCGCGAGTAGCGGCCTTGCTATCGAGCGGAGAGCGCGCGCAAAGCCCCGACCTGATCCACAGCATCGAGCGCCCCATCAGCCCCCACGCCGAGCGCATCGCGCAGCAATTGG
This sequence comes from Bryobacter sp., assembly GCA_025356215.1. Classification (GTDB taxonomy): domain Bacteria; phylum Acidobacteriota; class Terriglobia; order Bryobacterales; family Bryobacteraceae; genus Bryobacter. The sequence continues at coordinate 3,598 of JANXUM010000367.1, forward strand.
AGCGCCAAGTGGGCCGCTCGCAAAATCGCGATTGGGAGCGCGGGCTTGCTGAATCGATCCTCTCGGCCTATCCGGACAGAGTGGCAAAGCGTCGCCGCGAAGACGAGTACGAACTCGCTGGAGGCACGTCAACGCGTCTCACGATGCCCTCGCCGCCCCAATGGATCGTGGCAGTGGACCTGGACGACAAGCGAGTCAGGGCCGCCTGCCCCATTGAGCCCGACTGGCTGCTGGAGCTCTTTCCACAATCGGTCGAAGCGGTCGACCGCTACGTCTGGAACCGCGTCGCCGAGCGCATCGAGCAACACAGCGCAATGGAATTCCACGGCCTGGTGCTCGCATCCAGCATCGAACCCAGGCCGACCTCAGAGGCGGCGACAAACGCCCTGCGAGCCAAGGTGCGAGAATCCGGCTGGCGCCGCTTCATTAATGTGGAGGAGGCGGAAGCCTTTCTGGCCCGCGCCGCCTTCGCCAAATTCCCCTTCGGCGAAGCCGAGTTACTCACTCTCTTGCTCGATCTCTGCGAGGGCTGCAACGGCTTCGACCAAGTGCGAGAGGCAGCCAAGCACTGGACCCACCGCGTCAACCGCGAAGAACTAGACCGCCTCGCCCCAGTGCACGTCAAGTTACGCGGCAAGCAAACCGTGCCAGTAAATTACGTGCCCGGCCAAGCCCCGTGGATCGCGAGTCGATTACAGGACTTCTGGGGAATGACGGAAACCCCCAAAGTCGGCGGAGTTCCAGTCTTAGTCCACTTACTGGGTCCCAACAAACGCCCCTTGCAGATGACTCAAGACCTCGGCAGCTTCTGGAAAACCCTCTACCCGCAACTCCGCCAAGGCCTCAGCCGCAGGTATCCCAAGCACCAGTGGCCCGAATAAGGTCATAAGGCTGAAGTGGGAAGCGCTGCACGCCATGGGCGAAATTGCTTTGAACCGCGTTTGTCACGACAAGGCGCCGCGCCGATGCGGTCATTTGGGCAAGTCAGCTTTTTCCTGTCGGACGCATCTGCTGGTGCCCGCTCAATGAATCCAGTGGCCAGTATACTGTCCGGGACGTGTCGGTTGCATGAGCGTTGTTCAGCAGTCAGGCACTCCAGGCGAGAGGTCTTGACGCGAATTGGGCTCTCTGGTGCGTGGGATTGATCCAGGCAGCGAGGGGAAGCGCGGTTGGACGCGGGGCCTTGCGGACGAAGCGTTTCGGGGACTTGGCGATAGCGACACGTAAATTCTGTATCAGCCTGAAAAAGAGGATGTCGGCTGCCGAGTGGTGGGCGGAAAACCGTGATTCAGATTTCGTTCTGGAAGACTGGGCTCTATTTGAAGCTTCCGGATCGATCGGTTGGTTGGCCGCGGCAGAGTTGTCGCTCATGGCAGGAGATCGATTCGCAGAAGCCAAACCAATACGGATTTATGGGTGATTTGACCCGCCATCAAGGGTTGGGGCCCCTAGAAGAAAGACTTAATCGCGTCATACTCGGCGTCGAAGGACTCAAGGATTTTAGAGGCGGACTCGCGGAAGCCGAGCATCTCGAGTGCGGCTTGGGCATCGGGGCGGGACGGTTCCGCAGGGCCGTCGCAGGCCAGGACATGGATGCCAAGGTGCTTGACCGCGGTGTCGGCGGCGAAGATGATATGGCCAAGAAGGACGCCTTGGGGGGCCTCCAGCAAGGTGCCCTTCTCAGCGTCGGGGTCGTGATGAAACTCGACACCGCGAACGATGTCGTCGGGAAGGTGCCAGGTTTTGAGCGTCATCGCTGAAAGCTCTGGATGGGTGAAGCCGGTGATCTCGCGCTCGCAATCGACCAGCGAGGCGTAAATCTCTCGTGCGTCCCCCTGGGCGTCCCCCTTGGCCAATTTCATGATCTCAGTGAATTGATCTGGCAGGGCTGTCGCAATAAGGAGGCGGCCATAGTCGTGTAGGAGGCCGCCGAGGAAGGCGCCTTCCGGGTACTGGCAGCGGCAGTTTTGGGCCAACAAGTCCGACATCAGGGCCACTGCCGCGCCGTGGAGATTGAACTTGGCCATGGACCATGGCGGAGTGGTTTTAGTGCCTTGCCAAAGGCGGGCGATGGACAGGCTCAGCAGGAAGTTGCGGAGGCGAACCAGACCTAATACGCTAACCGCGTGCGAGATCGAGTTGATGCGGCTGCGGCGGGCCATAGCCGCGCTGTTGACCATCCGCAGGACGTGGCCGCTAAGTACCGTGTCTTTCTCGATCAGGCTGGCAAGATCGCTGAAGCGGACGTCTTCGCTGGACAGACTCGCCAACAGACGGTTGAGAATCGGCGAGAAGGGCGGAAGCTGATTCAGGACGCGCTGAAGCTTTTGCCGGTACAACAACTGCCGGTTCTCAATGCTGAGTGCTCCCGCTTCGCTTTCGATTGCCGTCATTAGCGCCACCATCCTCTTATCGGAGACCTATGGCTGAACATGAGAAGCGATAATACAAAAAGTGCTAGCTATTGAAATCCGCAACCTAAGAAAGACCTACGGAACCAAAGCCGCGGTTGATGGACTGAACCTGTCTGTGCCTCAGGGCTGCTTTTATGGCTTCTTAGGGCCGAACGGGGCGGGGAAGACGACAACGATCAAAATGTTGATGGGGGTTGCCCAACCGACATCCGGGGAGATATTCCTGTTGGGGGAGGCGATTGACCCGGCGCATCCAGAGGCGGGTATGGCGGCGCGGCAGAAGATCGGCTTGGTTCCCGACGAAAGTTTGCTATTCGACAACCTGACCGGGCCCGAGTATCTGGAGTTTATCGCGCGGATGTATGGCTTGGCGAGACCGATGGCGAGGGAGCGGGCCGGGGAGCTGATCGACTTCTTTGAGCTGGCCGGGGCGGGGCGGAAGTTGATCTCGGAGTATTCCAAGGGCATGCGCAAGCGCGTCGCGATGGCGGCGGCGTTGATCCACCGGCCGCAACTGTTTCTGATGGATGAGCCGTTTGAGGGCGTCGACGCGGTTGGCGCGCGCTTGATGAAGGACCTGCTGCTGGACCTGGTGAAAGGGGGAGCGACGATCTTTTTGACCTCGCACGTGCTGGAAGTCGTGGAGCGGCTGTGCGACCGCATTGCGATCATCCATGAGGGCAAGCTGGTGGCCGAAGGTAGCTTGGACGAATTACGGCAGGGCAGCGAGAACGAGACGCTGGAAGACTTGTTTGTGCGCACGGTCGGCGAACACCATCGCGCGTCATCGGACCTGTCATGGCTCTAACGAGCGTAATGGACACGCGCGGCGCGGCTATCTTGTGGGCGCAGTACCGCACGATCGTAAATTTTTATCGGCGTCCGCAGATGGGCGGCTATTGGGTGGGGACGGCCGTAATGGCCATCTGGTATTTGATGGTGGCTGGCTTTGGCATGGGCATCGCTTTTGCCTTGGGGAAAGTGAAGCCAAGTGAGTTTGCGCAATTTGAATTGGTGTTGACCTTTGGCTTCCTGGCCGCGTTTTTGTATTGGCAGGTGGTTCCAGTGTTCCTGGCCTCGACCGGCATGTCGCTCGATACGCGCAAATTGATTGTCTATCCGGTGCCGCACGGGCAGTTGTTTCTGATCGAGGTGATGCTGCGTTTATCCACCGGCCTGGAAGTGTTGATCGTGTTGACGGGGATGTTTGCGGGGTTGTTGTTGAACCCGGAGATCCCGTGGTGGGCCCCGTTTACGCTGGTGATCTTTGTGGTGTTCAATCTCTATTTGTCCGCCGGGATCAAGGATCTGGTGGCGCGGGTGATGGAGCGCAAGGGCATTCGCGAGGCGACGGTTTTGGTGTTTGTGCTGTTGATGGTGAGCCCGCAGATGATTGCGATGCTGGGGCTGCCGCCAGCGGCGAAGGACGCGGTGTTGAACTTCAACCAGCGGATGTTGCCATGGGGCGCGGCGGCTGCGCTGGCGATGGGGCGGGGGGTGGCATGGAGCCTGCCGTTGACGCTGGGGTGGGCGGCAATGGCGATGTGGTTTGGGCGCTGGCAGTTTGCACGCGGCCTTGAGTTTGACGTGGACGCGGCGCGGGCTTTGTCCGGCCACGGCGGCACGACATCGGGCAAGAGTTGGGTGGATGCGTTGTTCCGCTGGCCGAGGGCCGTTTTCAGCGACCCGCTGGCGGCTCTGGTTGAGAAAGAGATGCAAAGCCTGGCGCGGAGTTCGCGATTTCGGCTGGTGTTCTTTATGGGCTTCACTTTTGGGTTGGTGGTGTGGTTGCCGCTGGTGTTCGGTAAGGCCTTTGGCCGGGGCGGGGCGATGCAGAACAATTTTCTGACTTGGATCAGCGTCTATTCGGTGATGATGCTGGGCGAGGTGGCGCTGTTCAACAGCCTCGGGTTCGATCGCATGGCGGCACAACTGTATTGGCTGGCCCCGGTGCGGATTCGCACGGTTTTGCTGGCGAAGAACATCACGGCCAGCGTTTATATTTTTTTGGAGTTAACGCTAATCTGCGTGGCCTGCCTGACCCTGCGGCTGCCGGTGACGCCGCAGAAGGTGGCCGAGGCGTTTGCGGTGACCGGAGTGATGGCGGTGTTTTTTACCGGGCTTGGGAACATTGGGAGCGTCTACTATCCGCGGCCGGCGAATCCGCAAAATTCGTGGCGGTCACGGTCGGGCGGCAAGTTTCAGTTTTGGATGTTACTGGCTTATCCAGTGTTGGGGATCCCGATTGGGTTGGCTTACCTTGCCCGTTATGCGTTTGAGAGCGAGGCGGCGTTCTTTGGCGTGATCGCGTTCGACGCTTTGCTGGCGGCGGTGTTCTACGCGGTTGCCATGGATACGGCGGAGCGCGGGGCGCATGAGCGGAAGGAGCAAATCCTGACGGCACTGGGGGCGGGAGAGGGTCCGATCGGGACATGAGCGGGGTGCTTGTCGAGTGCGTTCCGAATTTCTCCGAGGGGCGCGAGGAAGCGACGCTGGCGGCGATTGAGGCGGCGCTTGGGGGCGTCGCATTGTTAGGGCGGGAGGCGGACGCGGACCACAATCGCAGCGTGTTTACGTTTGCCGGAGTACCGGACGCGATTGTGGAGGCTGCGGTGCGGGCGGTGGGCGTTGCGGCGGAGCGAATCGATTTGAGAACGCAGCGCGGCGGACATCCGCGGATTGGGGCAACCGATGTGGTGCCATTTGTGCCGGTGCGGGGGATCAGCCTTGATGGGTGCGTCGAGCTTGCTTGGAGAGCCGGGGAACTGATTTGGCAACGCCATGGAGTTCCCGTGTATTTCTACGAGGCGGCGGCGCGCGTGGCGGGGCGCGAGAGGTTGGAGAATGTGCGGCGGGGTGGCTTTGAGGGGTTGCGCGCCGAGATCGAAACTAGAGTGCCCGATGTGGGCGTGGGGCTGCATGTTTCGGCGGGGGCGAGCGTGGTGGGGGCGCGGAAGTTTTTGATCGCCTACAACCTGAATTTGAGTTGTGGCGATGTGGCGGTGGCGCATGCGATTGCCAAGAAAATCCGCGCCAGTTCTGGGGGCATGGCGTGTGTGAAGGCGTTGGGCGTGATGCTTGAATCGCGGGGGCTCGCGCAGGTGTCGATGAACTTGACCGACTATGCGGTGACTGGTGTCGATGATGTTTATGCGGCCGTCGAGCGGGAGGCGGTGGCGCTGGGGACGTCGATTTTGGAGGCTGAGTTGATTGGATTCATCCCGCGAGCGGCGCTTGGGCGGCAGCGCTTCGCGCCGGAGCAGGTTCTCGAAAACGCACTCGACGCTAAACTGAAGGCATAGTGCTTGTATCGATTGAACCCGCCCGCGCCAAACGTCCAGCCTGGTTAAAGGCGCCCGCGCCGGTGGGGGACAACTATCGCGAACTGAAACAACTGGTGACGGACCTGAAGCTGCACACGGTGTGCGAGAGCGCTGCTTGTCCGAACATTGGGGATTGTTGGAACCGGCGCACGGCGACTTTCATGATTCTGGGGAATATGTGCACGCGGCGCTGTGGATTCTGCGCAGTGCAGAAGGGCGCGCCGCTGGAGGTGGACTACGATGAGCCGCGGCGGGTGGCCGAGGCGGTGGAACGCATGGGGTTGCGCTTTGCGGTGATCACGAGCGTGAATCGCGACGATCAGATGGACGGGGGCGCGGGTGTGTTTGCGGCGACCATCCGGGCAATCCGCGAGCGCGTGCCGGGGTGCGGCGTAGAGGTGCTGGTGCCGGATTTTCAGGGTTCGCGCGCGGCGATGAACATCGTGCTGGAGGCGGCGCCCGATGTTTTGAATCACAACACGGAGACGGTGCCTCGGCTGTATAAGCAGGTGCGGCTGGGGGCAAGGTTTGAGCGCAGCCTGGAGATGCTGGCCTATGCCAAGGCAACGCGGGCCGAGATTCCGACCAAGTCGGGGCTGATGCTGGGGCTGGGCGAGACGCTGGAAGAGGTGCGTGAGACGATGGTCGCGTTGCGGGCGCATGGCGTCGATATCGTGACGCTGGGGCAGTATTTAAGGCCGTCGGTGAAGCATTTGCCGATCGTGCGCTACGTGCCGGTGGAAGAATTTGCGGCGTTGAAGGAGTTTGGGATGGGGTTGGGTTTTAGGCATGTGGAGAGCGGGCCGCTGGTGCGGTCGAGCTTTCATGCCGATGAGGCGGTTGGAGTGTTAGCCTGATTTGGTGATGTGTTCTTCCTTTATTGTTCTGAGCCTGCTTGCGCAGGCTCCGGCCGTGGCACCCAAGACGGCTGTCGCCCCCAAGACCGCAGTTGCCCCCAAGACGGCGGCTGCCCCCAAAACGGCGGTGGTGCCGAAGACGGCCGCACCGGCCGCGGCCAAGACTGGCGCGCCGGGAGTTGCTAAAGTGGCTCCTGTGAAGCCGAAAGTTGCGCCCGCTGGGCCCGCCATGACCACAGACGACCAAAAGGTGATTTACACGCTCGGTTTGTCGATTGCAAAATCACTAGCGCAATTTGAGCTGACGCCGGCCGAGATCGAACTTGTGCAGCGCGGGTTGGCTGACGCGGCCGCGAAGAAGCCGGCGCTGGAGATCAACGAGTGGGGCCCGAAGATTCAGGCTTTTGCCCAAGCGCGGCAGGGCCGAGGGGCTGAGCGCGAGAAGGCGGCGTCAGTTGCTTACCTAGCCAAGGCGGCTGCAGAGTTGGGCGCGATGAAGACCGAGTCTGGCATCATTTACAAGCAGTTGAAGGCGGGCAGCGGCGCTTCGCCCAAAGCGACCGACACGGTGAAAGTTCACTATCGCGGTACGTTGACGGACGGGACAGAGTTCGACAGTTCTTATAAGCGCAACGAGCCGGCCAGTTTTGGATTGAACCAAGTGATCCCGTGCTGGACCGAGGGCGTGCAGAAGATGAAGGTGGGCGAGAAGGCGCAGCTTGTCTGCCCGTCGAACCTGGCCTATGGCGACCAAGGTCGGCCGTCGATCCCGGGTGGGGCGACGCTGATTTTTGAAATCGAACTGCTTGAGATTGCCGGCGCGGCGACGCCGGAATAGCTACCCGTTACTCGTTTACTCGTAGCGCAGGGCGACCATGGGGTCAACCTTGGTGGCCCGGCGGGCTGGCAACCAGCAGGCGAGCGCGGTAACCGCGAGCAGAACCGCCGCCATGCTGGCGAAAGTAATGGCGTCGAAGGCGCTGACTCCGAAGAGCAGATCCCGCAGGTAACGCGTGAGCGCGAAGGCTCCGGCAAGACCGAGAACCAGGCCAGCCACGCCCAACAGCATCGCCTTGCCCATCACTGCGCGCAGGATGTCGCCTCGTTCGGCACCCAGCGCCATGCGCAGGCCGAACTCGCTGGTCTGCTTGGCCACGGTGAAGGATACGACGCCGTAGATGCCGATGCCTGCCAGTGTGACGGCGGTGAAAGTGAAGAAGGCCAGCAGCAGGGTCAAGAAGCGCGGGCGGGCCTGATTGAGGGCAAGGATTTCGTCCATCGCGCGGACTCTGGCCAAGGGGAGCGAGGCGTCAAGGGAGTTGAGTTCCGCACGAATCGCGGTGAGGGCGGAACGAGGCGAACCTTTGGTTCTGAGAAGTAGCGTCATCGTTGAGGGTACCGGCACTTGGCCAAGGCACCAATACAATTCGGTGCCGGCGGGTTTGTCCAGACCGGCGTTTTTGACGTCCTCGACGACGCCGACAATGGTGAACCAGGGATCCCGGGCACCAGGACGGATGCGGCGGCCAAGTGCGCTTTGCCCGGGGAAATGGATGCGGGCCATGGTTTGATTGATAACGATGATCTTTGCGGCGTCGGGGCCATTGTCGCGATCCTCAAACGCGCGGCCCTCGATGAGGCGCACGCCCATAGTTGAGAAGTAACCGGGCGAAACCGTATTCCAATAATCGACATTCTGGATGGGGCCGTTTGGACGTTGGACAAAGCCTTCGATCACGGTGTCGTTGGCATTGAGGCGGCGCTGCGGGGCGAGGCCGCTGGCGAGGGCGACGCCTTCGACATCGGGGATCGAAACGAGCTTGGCCGAGAAGCGGTTCCAGAAGCCGTTGCGCGCGCCGGGGTCGCCATAAGATTGTGGCGTGAGGCTGACTTGCGCGGTGAGGAGGTGGTCCGGATTGAAGCCCGGATGGACTTCGAGCAGCTTCCAAAAGGCCTTGACCATGAGGCCGCTGCCGATAAGGAGAACCAGGCTGAGGGCCAGTTCGACAACAACAAGGAAACGGCGGAAGCGGAGGGAGCCGGCGACGGCCGTGGACTTTCCAGCTGCGGCCTTGAGCGCGTCGTAGAGATTGCCGATTATCTGCCAAGCCGGGGCGAGACCGAAAAACACGCCGGTGGCGAGCGAGATGAGCACGGTGGCCAGAAGCACCGTTGGATCAAGGCTCACTTCGGCTGAGCGGGGAATACTGTTGGCACCGGCGGTGATCAGAACGCGTAGGCTGACCCAGCCCAAGGCGAGTCCGGCGATGGCACCGAGCAGCGAGAGCACCGCACCCTCGGTGATGAATTGGCGGACCAGGCGGGGGACGCCGGCACCGATCGCTTGGCGTACGGCAATTTCGCGTTGGCGCGATTCGGCGCGGGCCAGGAGCAGGTTGGCCACGTTAACGCAGGCGATGATCAGAACAAAGCCAACCGCGCCAAGCAGCATCCAAATGGCTTTGCTGACGCCGCTGGTGACTTCATCGTGGAGACCGTAGGCGACTAGCGTGTGATTCGGCTCTGCGAAATTGTGGGTGCGGCCGCTCATTCCGCCAACGGCGTTCTGGGTGTAGCCGCGCATTTCCTGACGCGCGGCGGCGATGCTCGTCCCGGGTTTCAGACTGCCGAGCAGATAGAGAAAGTGGCTGCTGCGGCGGCTCAGGTCTTCAGTGGAGATGCGCAGGGGCGTCCAAAGCTCGGCTTGCTCGGCTTCGCCCGGCGGGAAAGAGAAGGAGGCGGGCATGACGCCGATTACGGTGGCGGGCGTTCCGTTGAACATCACTTGGCGGCCGAGGATGTTGCGGTCCGCGGCGTAGGCTCGTCTCCAGAGGCCTTCAGAGAAGATGACAGTCTGCGCTGCGCCTTCGGTGTCGTCGGCGTTGGTGAAGAGACGCCCGAGCGTGGGGGCGGCGCCGAGGCTTTCCAGCAGACCGCCGGTGAGGAAGCAGGAAGTAGCGCGGAAGGGCTCGGCGGCTCCACCGCCGTTGAGGCTGGCACCGCCGGAGACCCAGGCTTCGAGGGAATCGAAGTTCTTGAGCGAAGCCTGAAGCTCTCGGAACTCAGGCGGCGAGACCGGGAAGCGGCGCATGCCGCCGTTGGGGAAATTGGGGAATTCCGAATAGAGGCGGACCAGGCGCTCGGGGTTGCGGTAGGGAAGGGGTTTGAGCAGGACGCCGTTGGCGACGCTGAAAACGGCGGTGGTGAGGCCGATGCCGAGAGCCAGGCAAAGGACGGCCGCGGCGGTGAAGGCGGGGGTCCCGGCGAGGATGCGCAGAGCGTAGCGGATGTCTTGGCCAAGGGTGTGCATAGATTCAGTACGTCGCGGGCGGCCAAGCGTTTCAATCCATTTGGGACGAGACGGATGGTTGTATGATCAAGCGCATGGAAACCCGCGCTGAAGGCCGTTTAGATTCCCTCGACACCGTACGCGGACTGGTGATGGTGTTGATGGCGATCGACCATGTGCGGGTCTATTCGGGAGTGGCGGCGGGCGGCACGGACCCGGCCATTTTCTTCACGCGCTGGATTACTCATTTTTGCGCGCCCGCGTTTGCGTTGCTGGCCGGGATGGGTGCTTACTTACACGGAAAGCGCTTGGCGGGGGCTTGGACGCTAGCCCGGTATCTTGTAATCCGGGGACTGATTTTAGTGGCCTTGGAGTTAACGGTCATCAGGTTCTTCTGGACCTTTAATTTCGATTACTCGGGGGTGTTGGCCGGAGTGATCTGGATGCTGGGTTGGTGCATGGTGCTGTTGGCGGGGCTGGTGTGGCTGCCGTCGCGGGTGGTTGGGTTTGTGGGAATCTTCGTGATTGCTCTTCAGCAGCTATTCTCGATGATGCCCAAGGGTATGGCGCTGGGTTGGCTATGGGAGTTTGTGTATCCGGCGGGATTTGCGCGCCTGGATGGGGTGTCGATCCTGTATGTGTTGGTGCCCTGGATTGGCGTTATAGCGCTTGGGTATGGGCTAGGGGAGATCGCCTCGCGGCGGCGCTGGCTGCTATGGATCGGATGTGGGGCAACGGCACTGTTTGCGGTATTGGCCGGGGTTGCCCTGATGAACGCACCCGCGCCGGCGAATGTTTTGCCGCCGCTGCTGCGGGCGTTGAATCAGCGTAAGTATCCGGCGTCGCAGCTTTACTTACTGATGACGCTGGGGCCGACCTTGATTGCATTGGCGCTGCTGGGGAAGGTGCGCGTGCTGAGTGTATTTGGCCGAGTGCCGATGTTTTACTACTTACTGCACATACCGGCGATCCACTTGGCGGCGCTAGCGGTGGGTTACTTACACGAGGGCGCAATCTATCCCGAGCGCTATTCGCATGCCCCTTTCACCCAGGTTCCAGCCGCTCAGGTGTGGAGCCTGCCGCTGCTGTATCTAGTGTTTGCGGTTGTTGTGACGGGGCTTTATTTTCCGTGCCGCTGGTTTGCCGATCTCAAAAGACGGCAGTCGGGCGGATGGTTGCGCTTTATCTAGTTCCAGCCGCCACCAAGAGCGCGGTACAACTGCACGACCGAGAGAAGTTCCTGCTTGCGAAGTTGGGCCAAGGCAAGTTCGCCCTGAAACTGATTGCGCTGCGCGTCCAGCACTTGCAGGTAACTGTCGAGACCGCCTTGGTAGCGCAAGCCGGACAGACGGCTGGACTCATTCAGTGCGTTGACGAGTAACTGCTGTTGGGCGAGCTGCTCGGTGGTCTTGGAGTAACCGACGAGCGAATCGGAGACCTCCCGGAAGGCGGTCTGGATGGTTTTCTCATAGGAGGCGAGCATTTCCCGCTTCATCGCCTCGGTATAGCGGATGTTGGAGCGGATGCGGCCGGCGTTGAACAAAGGGAGACTGGCGGCGGGGGCGATGGACCACTGGCGCGCCGGACCGGTGAAGAGATCCAGCAGCGGACGACTTTGTCCTCCGAGGAAGCCAGTGAGCGAGATTTGGGGGAAGTATTCCGCTCGCGCCGCGCCGATGCGAGCGTTGGCGGCGATGAGGGTTTGCTCG
>JANXUM010000511.1 GCA_025356215.1 Bryobacter sp.
GATTTTGACACGAAGGCGGGAAGGGCGATGCTGGGGGGCGGCAGGGAGTGGAGGGTTGCGGGGACGAGGCTGCAGTTGATTACCGAGGATGGGGACGTTTTGTATGAGAAGGTCGTACGGGCGCGGCCGACGGCGGCGGAATTGGCGGCGTTTGCGGGTGAGTATGCAAGTGGCGAAACAATGTCACGGCTGGTTGTGGCGAGGGGCGGGAAGGGTGCGCTGACGCTGAGAGTGGGGAGTGGTGAGTTGCTTGAATTGACGCCAACTTTTCAAGATGCATTTGCTTCGCCCGAGGGAACTATTGCGTTCGGACGGGATTCGGCTGGTAAGGTGGTGGAGTTGCGGGTTGGGGACGATCGGGTGTGGGATCTACGATTTCAGAGGGTGAAGTAGAGGTTGCCGCTGTTGTTGCTGGCGAAGGGCTCTTCACCAGCAACAACAGCAGGAGGCTTAGAAGCGATAGTACAAGCTGAACTGGACGATGCGGCGACCGTTTTGGACGCCGGTGATGCGGCCGAAGTTGGTGCTGTTGATGTTGTAGCCGGGAACATCAAAGCTGGTTGAGTTGGAGACGTTGAAGGCTTCGGCGCGGAAGTCCACCGACTGCTTCTCGTGAATGACGGTGCGCTTTTGCAGAGAGAAGTCCACGTTCTTGTAGATCGGCCCGTAGAAGATGCGGCGACCGAGAGTGCCGAGATCGCCGGGGCCGGGGTTGAAGAAGGCTTGGCCGCTGAAGGGGGCGCGACCGTCGGCAGCCACCGCGCGGGTATCGGAGCCAATGGAGGCGGCAGTGAAATAGAAGGGGCCGTCGCCGGTGACGCGGATGCCGGTGAGCGCCGAGAGCTCGTTGAAGTTGAGGGTGCTGCTGGCCGTGTTGTTCCCTGAGCGCCCAGCGCGGTTGAGGGTTCCGCGACCGCTGGTGATGCTGAACGGGGAGCCGGAGTTGACCGTGATGTTCGTGGATAGCGTCCAGCCGCCGATGACGTGGTTGAAGACGCGTCCAGCGGAGAGGCGGTGGCCGGTGCCGAAGGGGAGTTCATAGGCGCTGTTGAGTTTGAACTGTTGGCGCAGGTCGAAGGGCGTGGCCGAGTATTCGAGCTTGCCGTTGTTGATGTCGAGGAAGGGTTCAAAGCGAGTTTGGGCGTCGCCGGAGGTGTCGCTCAAGTTTTTGGAGAAGGCGTAATTGGCCTGGAAGTAGAAGCCTTTGGCGTAACGGCGTGAGTAATCAATCTGTAGGCCGTTGTAACTGGCATTAGAGTAATTTGTCATCAGGTTGGTGCCGAGGCCGTTGGGATTGCTAAAGAAGTTATACGGTGCGTTCTGGCGGTTGATCTGATAGGTGGACGCCAAGTCGCCGAGTTCGCCGCGTTCAATGATCGCGCTATTGGTGGCTCCGGTGAGCGCGGCTCCGGGCATCTGGGCGAAGAAGGGAAGCGGTACGCTGCCCTGGATGTTGGGGTTGTAGCTGGGGTTGAAAGAGCCGGTGGCGGCGCGAGCGAGTTCGCCGTTTTTGCGAGCGTTGAGGAAGTCGGTCTTGTAGCCAGGGAGATCGATGCGGACCTGATTGTAATCGAAGGCGCGGAATTGCTTGGTGGCGCGGTTGCCGATGTAGCGGACTTCAAGGACGCCGCGGGCGATTTCGCGCTGGATGCCGGCCGACCATTGCTGGACGTAAGGCGTCACCAGATTGGGGTCTGGCATGCCGAAGGCCGACTGCGAATCGAGAGCGTAGTTGTCGGCGTAGTTGCGGGGGACCTTGTAGGCGGGGGTGACGATGGCCGGGAGGGCCGAGGCTCGGGCTACGAGGTTGGATTGAGTTGCGGTGGAGGCCAGACCAGCGTTGGTGGCCGTGCTGTTGTCGAGCGAGCGAATGAATTCGTCGTTGGCGAAGTTTACGCTGTAGCCGGCGCGGAAGCTGGTTTTACCGTCGCCGAAGATGTCGTAAGCGAGGCCGAGGTTGGGTGCGAAGTTGTTGAGGTCCTTCTTGTACCAGGCTCGGCCGGAGGACTTGCCGGCGAAGTCGAGAGCGTTGTTGGGGTTGAGCAGGGCTTGGATCGCATTCTGACCGTTGAGGACGGGAAGCAGAACGAGGGAGTTTTTCTCGTCAACCGGAGCGAAGTAGTCCCAGCGAAGACCGGCTGTGACGGTCAGGCGGCGATTGAATTTGAATTTATCCTGCACGTAGCCAGCGTAGTTGTCGCTGGTGAAGTTGCGGACGTTCTTCTGACCGCTTACGAAGCCGCTGGTGCGGTCTTTGACTTGGAAGGTTTGCGAGGAGGATGAGACGAAGCCAGCCTGAAGGGCAAGCAGTGAGTAGGCGGTGGTGCGATTGGCCGAACTGATGCCGGGTAATGCCGCGTCGATGTTGATCGGGTTGGCGCTGCTGATACCGATGGAGTAAGTGGGCGTGATGCCGGCCTCATTGTAACTTTGGACACGAATCCACTGGCTCTGGTAGCCGAACTGGATGGTGTGGCGACCTTTGACCCAGGTGGCATTGTCCTGAAGGTTATAGGTATTGGTGGTGCGGCCTTGAGCGCGAAAGGTGTTGACCGGATTGCTGACGAGCGTAGGCGCGATGATCGCGCTGTCGAATGTCTGGCTGGTGTTGAAGGGGGCGGCGGTGAGATTGAAACCGCCACGCAATTCATTGGTAAGGGTGGGGCTGACGCTCCAACGGTGGGCGATGGACAAAAGCTTAGGGGCTGAATCGTTGGTGACAACCGGGACTGTCTCGAAGTTATTCATCTGGTCTGGCCGGTCGAGGATGTCGCGGTTCCAGGTGTACGTCGCGGCGAAGGTGTGTTTGGAGGAGAGGTTGTAGTCCAGCTTGCCGAGGATGTTGTCGCGGGTACGGTTATTGCGGATGTTGAAACCATAGCCACCGGTGTTGAGTCCGTCGCCGAGATCGTTGCGGTTGATGGTGGCGGCACCGGGGATGGCCTGGATGAGGGCTGCGGTTTTGGCGTCGGGGGTGAGATTGGCGGCGGTGAGGAGATTCACCGAGCGAAGGTTACCGGCCGTATCGCGATAGGTGAAGATGCCATTGCGGGCGTCGGCGCGGAAGATGGTGCGGGTGGCTGCGGTCTGCTGGCGGAGGCGGAGCGCTTCGTAATTGGTGTAGAAGAAGATCTTGTCTTTCTTAATGGGGCCGCCGATCGAGCCGCCGTACTGATTCTGATTGAGGAAGGGGCGGGCGATTCCGCTGCGGTTGTTGAACCAGGTGTTGGCGCTGGCGATGTTGTTGCGATTGAGCCAGAGAAGCGCGCCATGGAACTTGTTGGTTCCGGAGGGGGTCGTGAGGTTGATCTGCGCGGCGCCGTTGCCGAGGGCGGGGTTGGAGTTGGAGGTGACGAGGGTGGCCTCGGCGACCTGATCGAGGAGGAGCAGGTTGGGTTGGAAGTCGAGGCTGTTCGTGCGGATGAAGTTGTCCTGGATGTTGATGCCATCGAGGGTGATGTTGGAGAAGGAGGGACGGAGGCCATTGATGGTGGTGCTGCTGCGAGCGTTGGAGGTGACGCCGGCCTGGGTTTGGAGGAGGCCTAACGGGCTGCGGTTGAGCGAGGGGAGCAGGCGCAGTTGGGCGTTGGTGACGGTGGTTGAGACCTCGGCGGAAGCGGTTTGGACGACAGCGGATTCGGCGGAGACTTCGATGGTCTCTGAGGTGGAGGAGAGTTCGAGCTTGATGGCGCGGAGGGAGAGCTCGGAGCTGGTGTCGACTTTTACGCCGCGGATGACTTCTTTACGGAAGCCTTGGGCGGACACGGTCAGGTCGTAGGTTTCGGGGCGGATGCCGGCCATGACGAAGTTGCCGTCGGCACCGGTACCCGCCTTGACGATCGGGG
>JANXUM010000526.1 GCA_025356215.1 Bryobacter sp.
GTCAGCGGGCTTGTACGCGCATTGATCTGCATCAAACCCGCCACCGCCCCAGGCGCGGCCCCCGCATAGAGCACCGTCGCGTCTTGGCCGCCAATGGTCACCGTCACCGGCAACTCCGGCTTTGGCAACGTCGAACCCACCGCCAGCGCGCCGTCGTCGCCAGCGGGGCTGGTCTGCCCTTCGCCAGTCAAATAGATTACGACGATTGTTCCCGCCGCGGCTGGATTGGAGGTACTGTTCAGCGTGCCGTTTTCATTCAGCACCGCTGCCTGACCCTTGCCGCTGGAATCCACCGTGAAGAGGCCGGGCAGGGCGGTGGTCACCGGCACGGCCACCGCCGCGCCCTTAACGCCTCCTACCTCTACCGTGATCTGCGTGCTCGTCTTGCCGGCCACCGCGTAGGGCACAATTGCGGCCACTTGCTTTTCGCTCGAGTAAATCATCGGAGCCGCCACGCCGTCAAACAGTACCCGCGTTGCGCCCGCCACTGTTCCAAACTTCGCATTCGCGACGGTGGCCTGGATGACGGACGCCTGTCCCAGTCGGTCCCCGTAGATCGTTACAATCTCGCCCGCCGCCACGCCGCCGGCGACATAAGAAGCGGCGTTCAACACGCCCGCCGCGCTGATGGCTGGGCCGGTCGCCTCCGGTCGCGTGTAGGTCAACTGAATGATGCACGCCGCCGCATTGTTCTGGGTGGCGTTGGCCACGTTGTAGAGAAGCACCGCCACCGACTGTACGATCGCCGCGTTCTCCACCGCGTCGATCTGATGAGAGCCATCCCAATCGCTGGTGTCGTGCGTAAAGTGCAACATCAGGTCGCCGCCAGTATACGTATAGTTTTTGGTGAAGGGGATGTACAGGCCAAAGTTATTGACCAGCTTGTCGCTTGGCATGGAGTTGGCCGGCAAGACCAGCTTGCCACTGCGTACCTTCACCGCGTCTGAGGCGGTGTTGCCCGGGATAAAGCCTGTCAGCATGCCCACGGCGCGCGTGCTTTTGGACAGCGTCAAATCCCAGTTGTTGTGAAAAACGTCCATCGGCGGGCCTCCAATGTTGCCACTGCGCATGCGGTAGCGGATACCGGTGATGATGTCGCCCGGCTTGATGCCCGACGCCAACACGATGCTCTCCGCATAGATATGTTGCGCCGTCGCCGAATAGCCTGAAAAGTTGTAGTTGAGGCCCGTGTTTCCAGCTTTGGCTGTATATTCGGGGGGGATAACGGCGGTCTGGGCCCAAGCCCAAGTGGCGGTGAGAATAAGAAAAAGCGCGCGCATACTCAAGTTAGCGTCAACCCGCGCAGGACCGCGTCATCGATTTTGCAACAGTGAGGCAACTTGCGCGGCCGAGGCGGCAAAAGGCCGTGCTGCCGCAAAGGCGCGCCCCGCCGCGCCCATCGCCTTGCGCCGCGCCTCGTCCCCCAGCAACGTGTCCAACGCCGCATGCAACCCTCGCTCATCGCGCACCAGCACGCCAAAATCCGACCGCACAATCGCCCTCGCCCCCGCATGGTCAAACGCAATCACCGGTACGCCGTGCGACAGCGCCTCCATCAACGTCAACCCATAGCTCTCAAACACCGAAGGAAAAAGGTAAAGGTCGGCGCTGGCAAAGGCGTCCGCCTTCGCCTGCCCGCTTACATGCCCGGCAAAGCGCACCTCGACATTGGTCATCCCTTGCGCCACCGCCCGCAGCCGCTCCATCGTTCGCGCGCCTTGCATGTACGCCGGCGCGCCGCAAAGTGTCATCGTCGCCCGCCCGCGCCAGTTGCGCAACATCGTCAGCAACTCAACCAGCCCCTTCTCGGGCGAAATCCGGCTCAAGGTCAACAGCGTGGGCCGCTCAGTCAGCTCCCGCCGCCCCACATGGGCGCACTCCGGCGCGCCCCACGGCACCACGTGAATCTTGCCCGAGGGCGTCTCTGGATAGCAATCGAGAATTGTCTGCTTCATCGTCTCGGTCATCACGATGTGTCCCGCGCTCAGCGCGACGCATCGCCGCTGTTGATGAAACACCAGCTTGGGCGCGGCAGGCAGCCATCCCTCAAACGGCTTCACCATTCGAGTAAGCTTGCCTGGCCCCAACACCCCGCCCAGATACATCCGCGCCACATACGCCACCACGTCCACATGCCAAATCGTGTAGACACGATAACCATGCCGGTGCAGTAACTCAAAGTCCGGCCCTTCGGCAATATCGTTCACAAGCACCACACACCCAGCCGGATCTTCGCTCAACACGCGGTTGGTTGCATAGTGCCGAAAGCGATAACAGAAATCCGCGTACTCCGCTTGCGAATAGCCAACCAGGTCACTCGCGGATTCCTCCGGTCGAACTACCGTCAGTTCAAACGGTGCCGTCCGGGTCCACTCCGCCGCCAGCATGGTCGCAATCGCCCCGCCCCCGCCGATCGGCACGCCCGGCCCCGCCCCGGCGTGCGCGGCAGTGTAGATCACCCGCATCGCTTACTCAGGCCAGGTAACGTATAACAGCGTCGTCGTCGACTTCGGTTCGATCGTAACGTTGCGCAGCAGCCGCCAAGCCTCGCCCTTCGCATAAGGCTCACCCGCCACCTTACCCTTGCCATCCAGAAACACCACAACCGTCCGCGGCCCGCTCAACGACATCGCCGCGTCCAGCCGCAACTTCTCTGTGTGAAAGTAAGCGCACTCCACAACGCCGTTCCTGAGTCCGTTGTACGGCGCAAGCTTGCTCACATCCATCCCTTGATCCAGATGTAACTCACGCGGCCGTCCATAGTCATAAAGGCGATAAGTTACGTCGGAATTCTGCTGGATCTCGCAAATCGCCACGCCCGCCCCGATCGCGTGCACCTCGCCCGCTGGCACAAAATACGTCTCTCCCGCCTTCACCCGGCGCCACTTCAACATGGTCTCGATCGCTCCGCTGCGCGCGCCCTCCGCCACTTCATCGGCCGTGTATTCTCGATCGAATCCCAAGCCAATCTCGCCGCCCTCGTCCGCCCGCAGGATGTGCCACATCTCCGTCTTGCCCAGCGAGTTTTCATGTTCCAGGCCGTACGCATCGTCCGGGTGAACTTGAATCGACAGCCGCTCAGAGGTGAACAGAAACTTAAAGAGCAGCGGCAGCCGCTCTTCATCCTCAAACCACACCTCGCCGATCTTCTCCCCCGCCTGCCCATAGATGGGCGACAGGTCGGTGCTGCCCCAGACCTTTTCGTAACGAGTCGCCCTCAGCCGTCGCGCTCCGGGTCCGATCGTCATCCCAACTTCTTCACAAACTCTTCGATGCGATCGAGGCCCTTCTTCAGTTCCTCCATCGAGGTCGCATACGATAGCCGCACATGCTCATGGGTTCCAAACGCCTCGCCCGGCACCACCGTCACTAATGCCTCGCTCAGCAGCCTGCTCGAAAATTCCATCGGCGTATGGATGCCGCCCTTGCCAAAGACGCCGCTGATGTTCGGGTACGCGTAGAAAGCACCTTGCGGTGTCTGAGCCGTCACGCCCGGCATCGCCCGCAGCCGCTCCAGCGTGTAGTCGCGCCGCTTGCGAAATTCCGCCAGCATGATCGTGATCGATTCCTGCGATCCCTTTAAGGCCTCCACCGCCGCCTTTTGCGCAATCGAGTTCGGGTTCGACGTCGAGTGCGTCAACAGCTTGCCGCAGGCGTTGATCACAAACTTTGGCCCCAGCAGGAAACCAACGCGCCAGCCCGTCATCGCATAGGTCTTCGATAGAGACCCCATCACGATCACATTGTCCTTGCCGCCCGGCAGCGAGGCCATGCTAAACGGTTCGCCTTCATACAGGAAACGGCAGTAACACTCGTCCGCCAAAATCCAAATCCCTTTTTCGGCCGCCAGCGCAAAAATCTTCTTCAGTTCTTCCGTCGGGATCACCGCGCCGCTCGGGTTGGACGGCGAATTGACGATAATTGCCTTGGTCCGCGGCGTAATGGCCGCCGCGATCTTCTCGGCCGAAACCGCAAACCCCTCAGCCTCGGTCGACTCGACAAACACCGCCTTGCCGCCGGCGTAGTTCACGATATCCGCAAAGCTAACCCAGTACGGCACCGGAATGATCACCTCGTCACCCTCGGCGATCAGTGCCTGCACAACCGCAAAGATGCCAAACTTGCCGCCCACGGTCACCGCGCACTCTGCGGGCGAGTAATCGGTGCCGTAGTCCGTCTTGTGACGCGCGCAGATCGCCCCCTTCAACTCCGCCGTGCCGCCCGCGGGCGTGTACTTGGTGAAGTTGTTGTTGATCGCGTCGATGGCCGCCTGCTTGACGTTGGCGGGCGTCGGGAAATCAGGCTCCCCAACGCTGAAGTCCACAACGTCGTGGCCCTCCCGGCGCAGGCGGTCCGCGTCGGCGGCCACCTTCATCGTGGCGCTCACGCTTATGCGTGAAATTCTCTCGGCAAGTGCGGTCGGCGGGGCGGCAGTCATTGTAGTTACGGTGTTGGCTCCTTTGAAAAGCGGGCCCGCAATCGGGCCTCGACATGCGGCGGCACCATGCCGCCAATATTTCCACCCAAGCGCGCTACCTCTTTGATGATCCGCGAGCTGACAAATGAATATTGCTCGGCCGCCATCAAAAAGACGGTCTCCAGTTCCGGCCTCAGCCGCCGGTTCATCAGCGCCATCTGCAGCTCAAATTCGTAATCCGAAATCGCCCGGATGCCGCGCACGATGATGCGGGCGCCTTCGCGTTCAGCGAACTC
Organism: Bryobacter sp.; assembly: GCA_025356215.1. Lineage (GTDB taxonomy): Bacteria > Acidobacteriota > Terriglobia > Bryobacterales > Bryobacteraceae > Bryobacter. The sequence goes on from JANXUM010000526.1 coordinate 4,714, forward strand.
AACCAGCAGTCCGTCAAAGTGCGTCACTTCGATATTCGAGTAGCCGCGCACGGCCTCCCGCGTCATCTCCACCCGCTCTTCAATCTCGTACATCGCGTTCTTGTTTGAGTTCGACAAAACGCCCACTACCAGCCGGTCGGCCAGGCGAGAAGCCCGTCCGATGACGTCAAGGTGGCCGTTGGTGATCGGGTCAAAAGACCCTGGATAAATTGCAGTAAGCACGCTGTTGGGTAAGCGTCTATTGTAGCGTCAGCCCCAGCTTGTCCCGCGCATAAGCCAAACTCTTG
>JANXUM010000527.1 GCA_025356215.1 Bryobacter sp.
GACTCCGGGTCCACATCGCCAGCCTTGGCGTCCGGCACAAAGGCCTCCGCGACCACCGAATAAAACCCCGTGTAACTGCCTTTGTAAATGAAACCGTTTTTCTCGCAAGCGTGAAAGAGCTTGATCACGGCCTCGGCGTGCTGCGGCGAAGACGTGCGTTGGAACTTGTCGATCGATAGACCCAACTGCTTCCAGGTCTGCTCAAACTCGTTGGAGATCAAGTCTGTGTATGCCTGGGGCGTCTTGCCCATCTTGCTGGCCGCGCGTTCGATCTTCTGGCCGTGCTCGTCGGCCCCGGTTACCAGATAGGCCTCGACGCCTTGCATCGCCTTCAGCCGCTTGATGGCGTCGGCCACCAGCGTTGTGTAGGTGTGCCCGATATGCGGCGCGGCGTTCACATAGTAAATCGGAGTGGTTAGATAGTATTTGCTCATTAGGCTTTCGTCTTGAGGTAGGCAAAGTTGGCCGCGCCGATCACGTCCTTCAGCGGGACGTTTCTCTCACGCGCCAGCGCCTGGCAATCGTCAAATTCCGGGGCGAAGCCCGACGCCGAGACTTTCATCTTCACCGGGCCGTAAGGCGTCTTCACTTCGACAAAATCGCGCGGCAGCGTCTTGCGCTCCGCTGTTGTCACGCGAACGCCCAGGGTCGTGGTCTCACGCAGAATCAGGCTCGTCAGCGCGTCCTTGTCTTCGAGCTTGGCCACGACGCTCAGCATATGCCCGGCGCGATTTTTCTTCATCGTTACCGGCGTCAGCGTAACGTCCAGGGCCCCGGCAAGGAACAGCGCGTCCATCGCATAGCCCAACACTTGCGGCGAGGCGTCGTCGATATTGGCCTCGATCACCGCCACGCTCTGCGCCTCGGCCCGGTCGGCGGTCTCGCCGATCGTAATTCGCAACACGTTGGCGCGGTTTGGGAAGTCTCGCGTGCCCGCCCCATAGCCAACCGATTCGATGCTCAACGCAGGCATCGCCCCGTAGCCCTTGGCCAGCGCCGCCAGGATCGCCGCGCCCGTGGGCGTGGTCAATTCGACAGCCGGACCGTCGACATAGACAGGCTTATTCTTCAACAACAGCGCGGTCGCCGGCGCTGGCACCGGCATCACGCCGTGCGCCGCCGTCACCGTTCCCGACCCGACATTGATCGGCGAACTGTACACCGCGTCGACTTTCAACAGATGCAATCCATAGCAAGCGCCCACGATGTCGGCGATCGAATCCACCGCCCCCACCTCGTGAAAATGCACCTGCTCAATCGGCATGCCGTGCACCGTTGCCTCGGCTTCTCCCAGCACCTGAAACACCCGGCTGGCAGACGCCTTCACAGGCGCGGGAATCTTCGCCTTGTCGATCAATTCGAGGATCTGACTTAAGCCGCGATGAGAGTGATCGTGAGTCTGGTCATGCGTGTGATCGTGCGTATGCCCGTCGCCGTGATCGTGAGAATGATCGTGAGAATGATCGTGATGATGATGCTGGGCGTCGGCTGGCTGATCCCCGATCAACACGTGGAACTTAGTTGCCGTAATCCCGTACCGGATGGTTTTTTCCGCGCGATACTTCGCCCCCAATCCCAGATGCTCCAAGCCGTGGATCAACTTATGCGCGTCTGCACCGGCGTCGATCAGCGCGCCTACGGTCATATCTCCACTCACGCCTGAAAAAGCGTCAAAATAAGCAACTCTCATGGTTAGGGGTCTCGCTTTCCTATTATCCTCTGGACTGATGCAGATGCTTGTCGAAGACTCGGAAAAGGGCCTCTCGCTTAAGCGATTTCTCCCGGCGCGCCTGCCAACCTTTTCGGCGATGTACCTGGCCAAGTGCGTCCTGGCTGGCCAGTGCCGCGTAGACGGCGAGGTCCGTCCCTGGGGCTTCCGCGTGCGTCCGGGCGAAAGTGTCGAGTTGGAGATCGATCCCGGCGCGGCGACCGGCCGCACCGCCGAAAACATTCCGCTTGAAGTTCTTTTTGAGACCGACGAGTTGCTGGCAATCGCCAAGCCCACCGGCATGCTGGTGCACCCCACCAAGCACGTCAAGACTGGCACGCTCGCCAACGCCCTCTCGCACTATCTGCCACAGCGCTTCTGGTTCCCACATCGTCTGGATCGCGAAACCAGCGGGGTCCTGCTGGTGGCCAAAACCCAGCGTGCGCTCGGCGTGGTCAATCGCGCCTGGGCCCGTGGTGAGATCTTCAAGACCTACCTTGCCGTGGTCGATGGCATCATCCAGGAGGACCGACTTAGCATCGACGCGCCCATCGATCGCGATGGCGAAATGAAGCCGGAGTGGGGCGTCCGCCCGGACGGCAAGCCTTCTCAATCGATTCTTACGGTCGAAAAGCGCTTAGCCAGCGGACGCACGCTGGTGCGCTTGGAACCCATCACCGGTCGCACCAATCAATTGCGCATCCACTGCGCCCACATTGGCCACCCGATCGTCGGCGACACGCTTTACGGCGCCGGCCCCGACCGCCGGCTATTCCTGCACGCTCTGCGTTTGGAGTGCCGCCCGGGCCGCGCGGACGATCCCGGCGGCGTGGACGCCACTCTTGCCCAGCGCCGTAATGTGCCCCATCTTACGTCCGGCGCGCGCCTCGTCTTTTCCATAGAGGTGGAGGCGGACTTCGGGGAACTGGAGTAAGCCGCGCCAATCGGGGCGCGCCGGCTCCCATAAGTCGCCGAGTAGGTTCGCCATTGCCGCCGGGGCGTGGAAACGCGTGTCCCCGAGCGGCAAGCCACATACCGCGCGTAGTTGCTGTTCAAACTGACTGGTGGTGGCCGCGTCGATCGTAAGATGGCCCGAGTTGTGCGGTCGCGGCGCAATCTCATTCACGATGATGGATCCGTCATGCTTCAGAAACAGTTCAACGCAAGCCACGCCGACGATGTCGAGCTTCTCAAACAAACCGCGGGCGATCTCAAGCGCGTCGCGCGTCGATTTCAAAGGCAGAATCGCCGGGGCGATCGTCAGGTCCAGGATGTGGTTGCGATGCGAATTGTCAAAGACTCCGTAGTCCGCATAAGCACCGTCAAGCCCCCGCGCCGCCACCACCGAGAGCTCCCGCTCAAACGGCACAAACGCCTCAAGTACGCACGGTTGGCGCTCCAGCGTCGCCCAGGCGGCATGCAACTCCTCGTCACTATTTACCTTGATCTGTCCCTTGCCGTCGTAACCGAATCCCGCCGTCTTCAGGATCGCCGGATACCGACACCCTGCGGGCACCGCATCGGTGATTTCGGTGAAATCCGTCACTGGAAACCCGCTCGCCCGCAGGAAGGTCTTCTCTCGCAACCGATGCTGCGTTGTATGCAACACGTTGGCACCGGGGCGCAGTGGCACGATCGCATCGGTTGCCATCGCTGTCGCGGCGGGTACGTTTTCAAACTCAAGAGTGACGACGTCGACGCCGCGCGCAAAATCCCGCACCGCATCCAGGTCGTCATAGGAGGCTGTCATCTCGCGATCGGCAATCTGTCCAGTCGGCGTGCCGGCCTCGGGTGAATAGACGGCAATGCGGTATCCGAGTTGCCTGGCGGCGATGGCCAGCATCCGGCCCAACTGCCCGCTTCCGAGAATGCCAATCGTCGACCCCGGCAATACCGGCTTCATGGAAGGGTTTCGCGCCGCACCTTGGCGGTCTGCTCTTCGCGAAATGTACGGAGTTTCGACCGCAGCTCGGGATCGTGATTGGCCAGAATCGCCACCGCCAGCAACGCCGCGTTGATCGCCCCGGCCCGCCCAATCGCCAGCGTGCCCACCGGAATGCCGCCGGGCATTTGCACAACCGAGTAGAGCGAATCGAGACCCTTCAACGCATGCGATTCCACCGGCACGCCCAGAACCGGCACCAGCGTCAGCGCTGCCACCATTCCTGGCAGATGCGCCGCCCCGCCCGCCCCAGCGATGATCACCTCAATTGCGCGCTCCTCGGCCTCGCGGGCGTAAGCGAACATGAACTCCGGCGTCCGATGCGCGCTTACCACCCTGCACTCGTGCGGTACGCCAAAAAAGGTAAGCATATCGTCGGTGTGACGCATGGTCTCCCAATCCGACTTCGATCCCATGATCACGCCTACGCGGGGCGGGGCGGTCGACATCGTTAGTTACTGACCCTGACCCAGCGAGTAGCCGCGCTGGCCATCGTAGAAGAACAAACCTTCGCTCTTGATAATCGCGAAGCCTCCCTTCACAAAGCTCGTGTAGAGCGCCAGAATGTCTTCTTGCGTCACGTCGCCGAGGGTGCCCTCAAATCGGCAGCGCCACTGGTCGGCCGTTACCGGATCGCCAAACGCGTTCGGATAGACCTTGGTGCCGCGATTGGAAATGAAGATCAACTTCAGCTTGTCCGTGCCCAGCGCCGCGATCTGCGGACCCAACTGGCTCGCCGTCCCCGCCGTCCAATTGACAAAGATATCGACGCCAATCTGCTCGATCTTGTCATAGTGCGGCATCTTCGGTTCGGGGAGAACCGGCAGCTCTTTGTACTGTACGGGCTTCAAAAATTCGGGCAGCTTGCCCACATTGGCGGCCACGGCGTCGGCAAATTCCTTGGTGCCCACCTTCTGCTTCGAGACGCCTTCTTTGAAGATGTCGTAGGTGTGCACGCCGTCCTCAAGCGTCTTCAGCCAGGCGTTGTGGACGCGCTGGGCCACTTCGGTCTGCCCGATGTGCGCCAGCATCATCACGCCGCCCAGCAGCAACCCGGACGGGTTGGCCAGGTTTTGCCCGGCGCGCCGGGGCGCCGATCCGTGAATCGCCTCGAACATGGCGTACTTGGTTCCGATGTTAGAAGACCCGGCCAAACCGACGCTACCGGCAATCTGCGCCGCAACATCCGACAGGATGTCGCCATAAAGGTTTGGCATCACGATGACGTCAAACACGCCCGGAGTGTCGGCCAGCTTGGCCGCGCCGATGTCAACGATCCAGTGCTCGTTTTCGATCTCCGGATACTCTTTCGCAATCTCGTCGAAGACCTTATGGAACAGGCCGTCCGAGATCTTCATGATGTTGTCTTTGGTGAAGCAGGTCACCTTCTTGCGACCGTTGGCCTTGGCGTACTCGAAGGCGTAACGGACAATGCGCTCTGTGCCGCGGCGCGTGATCAGCTTCAGACTCTGCGTCACGTCGGCCGAGAGCTGATACTCGATGCCGGCGTACAGATCTTCTTCGTTCTCGCGAACAATGACGACGTCCATGCCCTGGTGCTTGGTCTGGACAAAGGGGTGGTAGGCGACGCAAGGCCGGACGTTGGCGTAAAGGCCCAGCATCTTGCGGGTCGTCACGTTCAGGCTCTTGAAGCCGCCGCCCTGCGGCGTCGTGATCGGCGCTTTCAGGAACACCTTGGTGCGCAACAAACTATCGATCGAGGACTGTTCAATGCCGGACGAGTTGCCGCGCAAATAAACCTTCTCGCCAATCTCGATCGTCTCAATGTCGAGCTGTGCGCCCGCCGCCTCCAGGATGTGCAGCGTCGCGGCCATGATTTCGGGGCCAATGCCGTCGCCGTGGGCGACTGTAATCGGAGTCTTTGCCATATATTTAGGGTAAACATTCAGACTACTATAGAGGCCCTGTCATTGGACCGCCCGCGTGATACATTTGGGGGCGAATCCATTATGACCACGCCCACCCGCCGACAGCTTCTCGAAATATGCGCCGAGAAAGGAATGCTGCTCGGTGCCCTTGCCTCGCTCCCACTGTCCCTGGTCGGCGGCCCCCTCGACGACCCGCAAAAGCTTACCCCTGAGAATGAAATGGGACCCTTCTACAAGAAGGGCGCGCCCGCCTCGTCTATGCTCCGCCCCGCCGGCGCCCCCGGTTTCGGCCTTGAAGTCAAAGGCCGCGTCCACAACACGCGCGGGGACTTGGTCGAAGGCGTCGAGATCGAAGTCTGGCAAGCCGACCATGACGGCCACTACGATCTGAAGGGCCACAATTACCGGGCCCGGCTCGTGCTTCCGCGCACGGCCGAATACGATTTCCAAAGCGTTATGCCCGGCCACTACCCCGACCGCGTCGCTCAGCACATCCATTACATCGTCCGCGCGCCGGGCCACAAGGCGCTGGTCACACAACTTTACTTCGGGACCGACCCGGTCTTTCTCGGCGACCCAGCCAAGAACTTCGCCAAGGACCCGCTCGTGCGCAACCCGGACCTGATCCGGCCGGTCACGCTTCTCGACGAAAACAAGGTAGCCCGCGCCCTTGTCCAGTTCGACATCGTCCTGGAGCGCGCCTAAAATGCCCACGCTCGCCTCCCCGGCCAATGTCGCCGCAATCGCCTTCGCCGCCAAGGGCCCACGCCTGATCGGGGCTTGCACCGATGGCATGATCCGTCACTGGGACCCCACAAAACCCGAAGCCTTGAAGGCCCTGCAATGGGACAAAACGCCACAGCGCCAATTGACCTTTTCACGTGATGGCGGTCTTTTGGCCGGAGTCGCACGCGACGGGAAAATCAGAATCTGGAACACCGACTCCGGGGCGCTCCTGCACACCTTGGCCGGCCACAATGGAATCACCCGCAGCGTCGGCTTCTCACGCGACGCAAAACTGCTCGCCAGCGGCGGCGACGACCGGCTCACCATTGTTTGGGACGTCCAAACCGGAGCGCGCAAGTGGTCCGCGCCCAGCGGCATTGGAGAGGCGACTGCGTTTGTGTTTTCCCCCGATGGCGCTTCGGTGTTTAGCCCAAATTCCGATACCGACGCGCGCTTTTGGCGAGCCGCAAATGGCGAGCTCGAGCGGAAACTGGAATCCTTCTCACTATCCATGTTTGACGCCGACTACTCAAACGATGGGCGGTGGCTCGCCATGGCCGGTGCCGACCGCAATATTTACCTCTGGAGTGTCCGCGAAGCCAAACTTGTCCGCACGCTCACCGGCCACCTGGACCCCATCGTCGGGGTACGTTTCTCCCCGGACGGCAAGTCCTTGCTGACTTCGGGAATGGACGAGGCCAGTGGGCGCAATCCGGCGCCGCTGACCCTTTGGAACATTGAATCGGGGAAATCGCGGCTGATCGAGCGTATGGCCAGCGCCACTGACCAAATCGCCTTTTCGCCCGATGGGAGCTCGGTCGCCTGGACCTGCAACCGCAAGCAAGTCGAGATTCGCCCGCTTTAACCCAAATAGTCGAACAGCGTTGTCCGGGGCCGCTGCCCGCGAATCTCCAGCGCCGCCTTCTGCGCGAACTGTGCCTGCTGCATATCGAGGATCGACTGTGTCGCGTCGGAATCTTCTTGCCGCGCCAACTGCGTCGTCAGGCGCAGATCTTTGGCGCTCACCTCCGCCGTAGCCTCGTACACTCGTTTTTGCGCCTCGCCGTAAAAGCTCAATTCCGCCGACACATGCGAAAAACTGGCCTCGATCGCCTGCATCGACGATTTCACGCCAGCCAAGTCCTTGGTGTTTAGAGCCGCCGTCAACTGCTGCAGCGCGGCAAACGCACTCTTGGAAATTCCATTGGAATCGGTACCCGAGTTGTCGAAGATCGTATCACCGGCGTGGGCGATCGTAAACGGATTCCCCCCAGGATATAGGCTCTGCCGCGATGCCGCGGAACCGGCATACGGCGTGACCGTCGAGGCAGCGGTGTCGAAATCAAAAGGTTGAACCGTATCGGTGTTACCCGCGAAGATGTAACGCCCCTCGCTGGCTAGATTTGCCACACCCAACAGTTGCTGCGTCAAGTCGCCCGCCTCCACCGAGAGCGACTTCAACGTCGAATCCGAATTGAAGTCCGATTGCGCCTGCCCGGCAAGTACCCGCGCCCGCTCCAACACCTTTACCGCCTGCTGCAAGCCCCCTTCCGCCGAATCCACTTCCGCCTTAGTTCGACCGAGATTTGTCTTCAATTGCGCGTTCGCCGCTAGTTCCGCTCTAGTGCTCAGCAGAGGACTGATGCCGTCGGGCTCATCGGAGGCCGAAAAGATCCTCTTGCCGCTGCTGACCTCGCGTTGGGCCCGCTCCATCTTGGCCTGGATCTTGCCAAGATCGCGCAGAAATCGAATATCGGTTGATGACAAAGAATCAGTCATTGTTTATGCCCTTAACGGAAGATGCCCATAATCGTATCGGTCATCTCGTTGACCACCTTGAACAACTGTGCGGCCGCTTGATACGAGCGTTGGTACTGGATCAATAGGCTCGCCTCTTCGTCCAGCGAGACTCCTCGCACGCTTGACCTTAATTCTTTGGCCTGAGTGAGCAAGTCGCCCTGCACGCCAGCGACGCTCTTCGATTCAGCCAGGTCCCGGCCCACATGCCCCGCCGCCGTCCCGTAAAACTGCTGAAAGGTCTGATTGCGAATCACTCGCTGCTCCGCCAATTGCGTGAGCGCAACCGCGTTTCCATTGCCCCCGGGCTGTCCCGCCCCGGCGAGCGCCAATTGGTCTGTCGTAATTCCGTTTACCTGAAACGTGTAAGCCGACCCCAACAAGCTGTTGTAAGAGAACAGATCTTGCGTCGGCGAATTCCCGTTTTGGTCCAAACCCTGAGCCAAGGTCTGGTTCACTTGATCGGCAAAGTTGCCGGCCAACGTATTCAAGTCGTCCAGATAAGCGGGCAGCTTGTTGTTGTAAACATCGACCAGCGCCGCCGTCTTGCCCCCCGCCACCTGTTTGGTGATGTCCAACCCGTCGGAATCGACGATCCGCGCCTGATCGTTAATGACATCGGTTGAAATCGGATAGCGCCGGTCTCCAATTACCAGCAGCGATTGCCCTCCAATCGACACTGTCACGCCACTTTCCTTGGATTCCACCGCCTGAAAATTCACCAGCTTCGACAAATCCTCCAACGCCGCGTACAACTTCGCGTCACTGCCAGGGTCAACCGAGTCCCCGCCGCCCGCTTTGCGCGCCACGTTCAAATCCTGAATCCGAGCCGCAATTGAATTGATCTCGTCCACCGACGAGCGCAAGCTCACCTGCGTGTTCCCTCGCTCCTGCTGCAATTGGGATGCCGTGCGCTGAAAACCGGTCGCCACGTCCGCCGCCCGCTCCAAGGTCACTTGACGTCCCGAGGAGTCATTGGGGGACACTGTCAGCTGAGAGACGGAATTGAAAAATTTGGTGATCGCCGCCGGAAGCCCCGCCCCATCCCCCACCGGAAACAGCGATTCGATAGACGACAAGCTGTCCGTCCGTTGCTCCTCGAGCGAGGCGTTACTCTGCCGCTTCTGCACATTGCGTTCGCTATATCCATCCCGGTAGTTGTAGAGCGGCCCGGCAGAAACCCCGCCCACCACATTGTGGTCCGGCTCAAAGCGATTCGCTTCAAATCCCTGCCGCTGTTTGGCGTATCCGGCCGTATTGGCGTTCACAACATTGTTTTGCGTCGTTGCCAAAGCGCGCTCGAAAACCCGCATCGCGCCAGCCGTCGAGGTTAACGAACCAAATAGATTGCCCATCGCTTAGCCCTTCATCAATCAGCCTTCCGTCTTCAATCGCGAGCCCGGCCCTGGCACGGCGCTTTTCCATTCCCCGTCCGGGTTGTAAGACGCCCCGTCCCACGCCCCGTTCATGACCGATTCCGCCGCCAAGCCGCCGTAGAAATTCGCCGCCTGCCGGTAAAGAGCATTCACGCGTCCGGATAAAGTCAGGACCTGCGCCACTTCTTCGCGTACTTTCGGCTCCAAGCGCCCACTCGGGGGCAACTCCTCACGGAGCGCATCGTTCAGCGCCAGCAGCCCTTGCGTTACTTCGGCCAAAGCCGCCCCGGCCGCCGTCACCGAGAAGCTACCTGGAGACTCCACCAACAGTCGCCGCACGCTCTCAAGGTGGGTTTTGACCGCTCGGGCCGTATCGCGAGTCTGGTTTCCGTCTGTCATCTGGCTCTAGCCGTTTTTCGTCAGAAGATGATCCACAATCGAGCTTGCAATCGCGCCCGGGTCCGCTTCGTAAGCACCCGCCGACACGTCCTGCCGCAGCCCCTCAATATAGGCGTCCCGCTCAACCGTCCCCGCTTGCAACTGATTGATCTTGCTGGACAAGCCCGACAATTGCACCGAATCGTCCCGATCCGCCCCCTTCACCCCCTGGCCGCTGGAACTCGTAATCTTGATCGGGTCCAGTTGCGCGGTTTTTCCAGTCGCACCCGTCCCCGCAGCACCACTTGCCCCGGAACTCACTCCAGCCAGATTCGTATTCGGATCGTTTACGCGCATATCTCTTATAGTCTCGTCTTTCTCCTTATCGGACGCTTCCGCCGTCGCTTGAGCGATTTTCCACGAAATGATTTTTCGGCGAGATTCCCTAAACTTTCGCCCCGATGCTTCCGTAAACTATAGGGAGATGCAGATTCCCGCTCTCAAGACGATTCTTGCCCCCATCTGCTTGGCCCTAATTACGCTGTCCTCCGCCGCAGCCGCGCCCAAGCCCACCTTTTATAAGGACGCCCAGCCTGTTCTCGAGGCCAACTGCGTCGGCTGCCATCGCCCCGGCGAAGCCGCTCCGATGAGCTTTCTCTCCTACAAAGAAGTTCGCCCATACGCCGCCGCCATCAAGATGAGCGTCTCGCAAAAGCGCATGCCTCCGTGGAACGCAGACCCACACGTAAATAAATTTTCAAACGACCGTTCCCTGTCCCCGGCCGACATGCAAACCCTCATCGATTGGGTTTCCGCCGGCGCTCCGGAAGGCAACCCCAAAGACGCGCAGCCCCTCAAGCGCGACTTCGCCACCGGCTGGGCCATCGGCAAGCCCGACGTCGTCATTGAGATGCCAACCGATTTCACCGTCCCGGCCAGCGGCACCATCGATTACCACTATGTGATCCTCCCCACCAACTTCAAGCAGGACACCTGGATCTCCGCGGCCGAGGCCCGTCCCGCCAACCGCGCCGTCAACCACCACATCATTGCCTTCATTCGCGAGCCCGGCAACAAGTGGATGCGCGACGCCCAGTATGGCGTCCCTTTCATTCCGACCAAGGATACCGGCGGCATCGGCAGCGCCGAATTCCTCGCCGGCTACGCTCCCGGTACCGTTCCCGACTTGATGAAGCCTGGCCAGGGCAAGCTTGTCAAGGCCGGAAGCGACATCGTCTTCCAGCTCCACTGGACCGCCAACGGGAAGGAAGCCACCGACAAAGCCAAGCTCGGCTTAGTCTTCGCCAAGACGACTCCCACGGAGCGAGTTTTCACGCTCGCCGCCACCAACGGTCGCTTTGAGATCCCGGCGGGTGCCCCCAATCATCAAGTCGACTCCAAGATCACTCTTTATGAGGACACCGTGCTCGAGGCCCTTGTCCCCCATATGCACGTTCGCGGCAAGGCTTTTACGATGCGCGCCGTTCTGCCCGACGGGCAGATCAAGAATCTCCTCGACGTTCCCCATTACGATTTCAATTGGCAGCACACCTATCGCTTGGCCGAGCCGATGAAGCTCCCCAAGGGAACTCGTATCGAGGCCAGCGCCTGGTATGACAACTCGCCAAACAACAAATACAATCCCGATCCCACCAAGGTCGTGAAGTGGGGCGATCAAAGCTGGGAAGAAATGATGATCGGCTTCTTTGCCGTCAGCTTCCCGGTGGATACCAAGCTGAATGACGTTCTGCGTCCGCGTAAGGCCGCTCCCTCGCCCTCAAGTGCCGGTGGACAAGAATAGTCTATTTCCGCCGGTCCTTCTCATCATGGCCGTCGCCGGGATCTCCTCCATCCCGGTCGACGGCCATGATGTCGTTACAACCAAGCTCACTTGGTCCAAGGAAGTCTCCCGCGTCGTTTTCCGCCGTTGCGTCTCCTGCCACACGCCCGGCGGTCCAGCTTTTTCTCTCCTAAGCTACGCCGAAGCGCGCCCCTGGGCAAAGGCCATCCAGGAAGAAGTACTCCGCCGCCGCATGCCCCCTTGGAACGCCGTCAAAGGCTTTGGTGAATTTCAGCACGACGCGGGTCTAAGCCAGGAAGAGATCCACACGATTGCCGATTGGGTCGAGGGCGGCGCCCCAGAGGGCGACGCGGCGTTCCTACCCGCCACTCCAAAGCTTGCGCCGCCGCTGGCTACCAAATTCAGCGGTCGCCGCCTCGCCTTCCCGGGCCGCCTCCAACTTGCCGCGCCGCTCTCCTTGCGCGCAATCGAAATCGGACGCACCGCTCCCGGCGCTGCCTTCAAGCTGATTGCCGACACTCCCTCCGGCCAACGCATCCCGCTGCTTTGGATCGACAACTTCTCACCAAAGGCCAATCGGCTCTACGTCCTCAAAGCCCCCGTCGCACTGCCCTCTGGCACGCGCGTCACAGCCTACCCGCCCACCGGTGTCGCCCTCACCCTTATAGGTTCTTGACCTCAATCGTGTAAGGGATCGTGTTGACCACCCCGGCCCGCTGAAACTGCGCCCAAACCCGGTAAACGCCTGGCCTCGGGAAAATCACATTGAACTGCACGCGCTTGGCGTCGGTTGGCGGCGCGGCCATCCCTCCGTCCACCAGAAACGGATGGGTATGCATCAAATCGATCAAGTCGGCGCTCGCCACCAGTAGGTGTCCCATCGCACCCAGATATTCTTCAAACTGCTCCCGCGGTTCAATCCGGTATTGCAGCAGCGTCTTCTCCCCGGCCAGCGGCTGCTCTGGATCCAACTGCAAATTCACGCTGAGATTCGCCCCGGCCCGCGCTTTCCCGGAATCGCTCTGCAACTGCGGCGCACTCAAACTCCCCCCGGGCAGCAGGATCGTCCGCGACACCAACTGCGGCGTCGCGTGTGCGGGATAAAAATCGAGTAGCACTCGCCACATGCCGCCGGTGCGAAAGGTCCAATCGATCTCGAAGACTCCGGGTGCCGCCATCTCCGGATGGATATGCGCAAAGTCCTCCAGATCCTCAGAAATCAGGAACAGATGCAACAGGCGCTCATGAATCAACTCCAGCTCGCGCACTGGCTTTGCCGTCTTGGGATCAAGCACGGCAAAGCGGAGCCGAACCCGCTCACCGGGCTTCGGCCGCTCTGGTTTCATCGTCACCGTCACCGGATACTCGATCGGCTCGGGCAGCCCCGCCACCAGTTTCATGCCGCAGCGCGGGCATTTGCCCGGTCCGGCCTGCCGCACGTCGGCATCCATCGGGCACAGAAATTCAACGGGCTTTTCTTGGGCCGCCGCCACCGCTCCCAACGCGTAGATACAAAACTCGCGGCGTCCGGTCATGGTTCAAAGGGCCACACTTTGGTGTTGTTGGCGCCGCCGTCGACCGCGATCACCTGACCGGTAACGTAGGCGCTCCCGGGCGACGCCAAAAACACTGCCATCGGCGCGATGTCCTCCGGAATCCCGGTCCGCGGCAGGCTCTGCGACTTGCTCAGCCAATCGGTCATAAACTCAGGCTCCCACATCTTGCGGTTGAGATCGGTGATGATAAAACCCGGCGCGATACAGTTCACCGTGATGTTGTAGCGACCCCATTCGGCGGCTAAACTGCGAGTGAGGCCGGCCAGCGCGCTCTTGGTCATCGCATAGATCGTCACATACGGCAGGCCCGTCGTGCTGGTCAAACTTCCGATGTGAACAATCCGGCCCCCACGCCCGCGCTCCACCATCCGCTCGCCCACCTTCTGGGTCAGCCGCACCAGCCCGTGCAGGTTGGTTTGCAAAATCTTGTCGTATTCGGTCTGCGTGTAAGCCTCAAAATTCTTGCGGATGTTCGTCCCGCTGACGTTGATGAGAATGTCGAAATCCCCCGCCGCCGCCGCGCCGTCGATCGAGCTGTTATCTTCCATGTCCAAGTGCAGCGCCGAGGCCAATAGTCCGGCTTCGCGCAGGGCCGCCGCCTCGCGATCCAGCGCCTCCATGGATCGCGCCGCTAGAACGGTGTCGGCACCGCAAGCGGCCACCGCGCGGGCGATCGCCAGTCCAATGCCGCGGCTGGCGCCGGCGATCAACGCTCGTTTTCCAGCTAGCGAGAACGCCGCAGGCGAAGTCATGATTTGGGAGTTGGAGAGCACAGTTTCAGTCTACGCCGACGAACGCACCGGCCGAAGGCGTCCGACAATTTCCCTTCGGCCAACTTTCCCTCACACGTTTTCACTTCTGTCCGAAAAGGGTTTCAGAGGTGATCGAAACAGAATGGCAATGGATGTGTTGATTGTTGACGACTCGGCGGCGATCCGCAAGATCTTACAGCGGGTGCTGCGCCAAACGGAGATGCCCATCGGCAATATTATCGAGGCCGGGGACGGCGTTGAAGCCCTGACCATGCTCCAGTCACAAAGCGTCGGGCTCATTTTGTCCGACATTAATATGCCCAATATGGACGGACTTGAACTCCTCAGCAAAATCAAGTCCAACGACGCCTATAAAAACGTTCCGGTGATCATGATCACCACCGAGGGTAATCAGAACAAGGTGATGGAGGCTGTCAGCCTTGGTGCCGCTGGTTATGTTCGCAAACCCTTCACCACCGAACAAATCAAGGAGAAACTGACGGGCCTCGTCTAGAGAACCGCCAGTGCGAGGAACATTTAAATGACCGACACCACAATCGCTGCCCCAACTCGTGAAGAAATCGTCGCCTGGGTTGAGCAGTCCACCAACGAGGTCTTTCAAACCATGCTCGGCATGGACGCCTCGATCGGCGAACAGTTCGTCGAACAGCCCGGCAAAGGTCTAACCATGGGCGTCATCGGCATTATCGGCCTGGTCGGGGAGTGGACCGGCACCGCCGTCATCAGTTGCAGTTCTCCGCTGGCTTGCAAGATCGCTGGCACCCTTTTCATGCAGGAGTACACGAGCGTCACCGACGAGGTACTCGATGCCGTTGCCGAGATGACAAACATGATCATTGGGAATCTCAAGAATAGCCTCGAAGGCCGCCTCGGCCAGATGGGCCTTTCCATTCCTGCGGTCGTCTTCGGACGCAACTTCGCCACCCGCCGCAGCGGCAAAGAAAGCTGGTATGTCATCGAGTTCGTCGTCGATGGCGAATCCTTCGACGTCCAGCTCTGCCTTGCGCCCTCACAGGCCGGCGTTCTCAC
>JANXUM010000552.1 GCA_025356215.1 Bryobacter sp.
CCAGATTGTCAAGACCCGATTTTCGGGTTGAATTGCTCAGTTAATTCGAGAGATTTTGGTGCGGCAGTGGGGCGAGGGCAGTCGTTCCAGGCTGTTGGGAGGGTCGATGCAGGACGGGGACAAGTGCCGGTTGCAAAAGCTGCTGGACAAACTGGGGCGGGAGGCGGCGGCACCTGCGGTGAGTGGGGCACCAAAGCAGGAGCGTCCGAAGCAGATGGGAAACAAGCAATTTTGATAGGCTAGAGCGAGTTATGGTGCCAAGAATCTCCCGTCGAATGATGTTGCGCGGCGCCGGTGCCGCGATGTCGCTGCCGTGGTTGGAATCGTTTGCCAAGGCGCAGGAGAACTTGAAGGAGCCGCCTCTACGATCGGCATTTATTTTTATGCCGAACGGGGTGAGGCCCGACCATTGGACGCCGCCCGGGGATGGCGAGAGCTTTGAGCTTACGCCGCATCTGCGCCCGATCGAAGCATTCAAGAACGACATTCTGCTGATCGAGAATCTTTGGAACAAAAACACCGTGGGACGCAATGGGCATTGGCCCAAAGTGCCGGCCTGGTTGTCGGGCGGATTTGTCGAGCGCACGGTGGGAAGCGATCTCGATTCCGGCGGAACGACGGTCGATCAATATGCGGCGCAGCGGATTGGATCGAGCACGCCGCTGCCGAGTTTGGAGCTGGGGATTGATCCGCCGCGGACGGGCATCGATACGGCGGGGGGGGGGTTTCCACGGGCGTTGGGATCGTTTTTGTCGTGGGCCGATCCACATACGCCGGTGCCGAAAGAGACGGTGCCGCAGGCGGCGTTTGACCGACTATTTCGCAATCGGGTGGATGCGAATACAGCGCGGGAGGAGACGAGCGTTTTGGACGCCGTGCTCGATCAGGCAAAATCTTTGCGGCGCAGGGGGAGCGCCAGCGATCAGGCGCGGCTGGACGAGTACTTTGAATCGGTGAGATCGATCGAGCGGCGGATCGAGGCCTCGCAGCATCCGCAGAAGCGTTGGGTAAACAGCGGGAAGCTTGAAATGGGGCGACCGGCACCAGGGATTCCAGAGACGCACGCCAAGCACTTGCGGATGATGATGGATATTTTTGTGCTGGCATTCTGGACGGATAGTACGCGCATTGCGACTTTTATGATGGGGGACGCGCAGAGTTCTCAGGATTACTCGTTTTTGCCGGGAGTGAAGGGGAATTGGCATTCGATCTCGCACCATCGCGACATTGAAGAGAACCGGGTGCAATATGAGAAGATCATCAACTGGAACATGGAGCAGTTTGCTTACTTACTGGGGAGATTGAAGGGGTTGGATGAGGGCGGCAAGTCACTGCTGGATCACTCGATGGTGCTGTTTGGCGGGTCGCTTAAGGATGGTAATCAGCATACGGAGGAGAACTTGCCGATTCTGATTGCCGGGCGCGGGAAGGGGCTGGTGAGGCCGGGGAGAAGAATTCGGGCCGAGGCGAAGACTCCATTCTGCAATTTGCATTTAGCGATGCTGCAGGGGATGGGGATTGAGGCGAAGAGTTTTGGGGATAGCACAGGGGCACTCAAGGGGCTGGCTTAGGGTTGGCGGCGTTTGTCCCCTGAATCGCGGGGTTTGTCCCTTGGCGATTGGCTTTGGGCCCGACTTGGCGCAGGATTGAGTTATGAGACTGTTACTGCTCTTGGTGAGCGTGGCTTACGCCGCCGATTTGAAGCTGACACCGGCTTGGACTTACGACACCAGGGATTCGACCGAGGCCGCAGAGGGGGGCAAGCGACCGGCGCTTGAGGTGACTCCCGTGTATGACGCGGGGCGGCTTTATCTTTCGACGCCGTGGGGGACCGTGGCGGCGCTGGAGGCGGCGACCGGGCGGGAGATTTGGCGGGTGGATCTGAAAGTGGACCCGAAGGGCTGGTATGGGGACTTCGCGTCGCGGGGCGTGAGTTTGCGGGGGACGCGGCTTTATTTGGGGACTGTCGACGGGCGGCTGGTGTGTCTTGAGAAGGCGGATGGCGCGCGCTGCGCTGGATTTGGGGAGATCGACCTTACAAAGGGATTGCGGCGGGGGCCGCGCTATGTGGGCGAGTATGGAGTGACTAGCGCGCCGGCTATCTTTGGGGACTTAGTCGTTACAGGCAGCGCGATTGCGGATAACAGCCGGCTAGATATGGCGACGGGCGAGGTGCGAGCGTTTGACGCAATGACTGGCAAGTTGCGCTGGACCTTTCATCCGTTGCCCGCGGAATCGAAGGCGGGGGCGGCGAATACCTGGAGCCGGATTGTATCCGATGAGGCAAGCGGACTGGTGTTCTTGCCGGTGGGGAGCGCGAGCCCGGATTACTATGGCGGTGAGCGGCCGGGGGACAATCGCTATGCGAATTGTGTGGTGGCGCTGAATGGGAAGACGGGCGCGGTGGTTTGGAGCTTTCAAACCGTGCACCATGATATTTGGGATTACGATGTGGCCAGCCCGCCGGAGTTGTACTTATACAAGGGGCGGAAGGCGATTGCGGTGGGGTCCAAGACGGGGCATTTGTTTTTGTTGGATCGAATGACAGGTGAGCCGATTTTTGGGGTGGAAGAGAGGGCGGTGCCGGCGAGTACGACGCCGGGGGAGGTGGCGGCGAGGACGCAGCCTTTCCCGTTGAAGCCGCCGGCGTTGGTGAAGCAGCGTTTGACGGAGACGGAGATTGATCCGAGTTGTGTGGAGAGCTTTCGAAAGCTGCGGAACGAGGGGATCTTTACGCCGCCGAGCGAGCAGGGGAGCTTGATTGTGCCGGGAAACATTGGCGGGATGCATTGGGGCGGCGCGGTGTGGGCGGCCAAGGACAAGATGCTTGTGATACCGGTGAACGATTTGCCGGCGGTGATCCGGATGATTCCGCAGGCGCGGTTTCGGGCAGCGCGGGCGGAGTATCCGAATCGCGAGACGACAGAGCAAAAAGGGACCGCGTATGCGATGTCGCGGGAGTTTTTATTGACGCCAGCGGGCGTGCCTTGTGTGGCGAAGCCTTGGGGTTCACTGGTGGGAGTCAATACAGAGACGGGCGAGATTGCCTGGAAAGTGAAGCTAGGGGAGTGGCCGAACCTGGGAGGGCTGACGGTAAGCAAGGCCGGGTATGTGTTTGTGGGCGCGGACTTTGGGGCGTTTTTGCGGGCCTTTGATCCGAAGACGGGAGCACGGATGGGCGAGTGGGCGTTGCCGACGAGCGCGCGGGCCAAGCCGATGACTTTTGAGGAGGGCGCGAGTGAGTATGTCGTTGTGGCCGCCGGAGGGCATGACGCTCCGATGAGTAAGATTGACACTAAGATTGTGGCGTTCCGGATTGGTAAGTGAGCGGCGGGCGCGCACGTTTGTTACTTTTGTTTACAGCCATTGCCTGGCTGGAGACGATGTATCACTATCTGGATTATTCGAGTCGCGGGCGGCAGGGGAATTTCTGGGAGATCGCGATCGAGCAGAACAGCGGGGTGTACGGCGTCTTAGTACTTTTGCCGCTGATTTATTGGGTGGCGGCAAAGCGGCGTTGGTATGAGTATGCCGGGTGCCTGGTGATGTTTTCGATTCTTCACACGAGTTGGAACTGGGCGACGCGGGCAATTGCGTTTCCGCTGCTTGGACAGGGGAGTTACGACTATGGGGCGATGCCGATCCGGTCCGCGATGGAGTTTCCGATCGACGTGATTGCGATGTCGATTGGGGCGATGCTTCGCTATCAGTACCTGAAGCAGCGGGATTTGGACTTGGCGCGGGTGGCGCTACTTACGCGCCAGTTACAACCGCATTTCTTGTTTAACTCACTCAATACAATCAGCGCGCTGATGTATGAGAACGTGGCGAAGGCGGACAAGGTGCTGGGCAGGCTTTGCGAGTTTCTGCGGGCGACGATCGATTTGAGGGACGCGGGGTCGATTGCGCTGAGCGAGGAGTTGCGGTTGTTGGACGGGTATGCGGCCGTGATTGAAGCGCGGCTGGAGGAGAAGTTCCAGATCCGCGTAAGTTGTCCGGCGGAGTTACGCGGTGCGCATGTGCCGCCGTTGTTACTGCAACCGCTGGTTGAGAACGCAATCGAACACGGGCGCGATCCGGCGACGGGCGGGGTGAGCGTCGAGGTGACGATCGTCTTGCGCGACGGGAGGATGGAATGCCGGGTGGAGGATCGTGGGCCGGGCGTTGCGGGGCGCGGGAGGGGATATGGGTTGGAGGCGGTGGGGCAGCGGTTGAGGTTGTTGTATGGGGCGCGGGCGAGTTGGGGGTTGGAGGCGCGAGAGGGCGGAGGGGCGGTGGCGCGGCTGGAGTTTCCGGCATGTTGAAGGTGTTTATCGTAGATGACGAGGCGCCGGCGCGGCGGAAATTGCGACGGATGGTGGAGGAGTGCGAGGGGGCAACGGTGTGTGGGGAGGCGGGAAGTTTTGCCGAGGCGGTGGCGGGGTTGGAGACATCGGACGCGGACCTGCTGTTGCTGGACGTCGAACTGGGGGACGGGACTGGATTTGAGGTGTTGCAGGGCCTGGGGGAAGAGCCGGGATTTTCGGTGATCTTTTGCACGGCTTACGACGAATACGCGTTGCGGGCGTTTGAGGTAGCGGCGATCGACTATCTATTAAAGCCGGTGCGGCAAGAGCGGTTGGCGGAGGCGGTGTCGCGGGCGCGGCCGCGGCGAAGCGAGGTGGGTTACGCGCAGCGGTTGTTGGTGGAGCGCCAGCGGGCGATGCGATTTGTGCCAGTGGGGGAGATCGATTGGATTGAGGCGGACCGGAACTATTTGGTACTGCATTGTGGAGGAGAGGAGGCGATTTTGCGGGGGACGCTGGAATCGATGGAGAAGCGGCTGGACCCGGCGGCGTTTGCGCGGGCGAACCGGAGCGCAATTTTGCGGGTGGACGCGATTGACCGGTTGGAGAGGGATGAAGGCGGGGGGTGGGTGGCGGTGCTGAAAGTGGGGGATCGGGTGGCGTGGACGCGCAGGTATTGGATGCAATCGATTAAGAAATTAGTATGAAGCGCATCTTTACAAAAATATCCGTCGATTCGCCGATACTACGAGTGTGGCCCTTGCGATCAGCGGCAGTCGGACGGTATGGCACGCGCAACTAGCAGTGGGCGTGGTGGCGGTGTGCCTTGGCGGGTGGTGGCTGGCGAGTTGGAACCATGCGCGGGAAGTGAGGGCACGGGTTTATAAGATCGGGGCGGACCATGCTCCGCCGTACTACTTTCTGAGACCAGGGGCGAAGCCGGAAGGGCTGTCGGTGGATTTGATGAACGAGGCGGCGCGGCAGGCGGGGCTACGACTCGAGTGGGTGGCGGAAAAGGGCGCTCCAGACGATGCGCTCGATGCGGGAAGAGCGGATATCTGGCCGGGCTTGGCATTATCGGAATCTCGGCGAAGCAAATATGCCTTCACGGAACCGTGGCTAACGAATAATTTTGTCCTGGTGACATTGAAGGAAAACGCGTTTGTAGGCAAGCCGGACATGAACGGAAAACTGCTGGGTACGCGAGTGGGACCCTTTGCAGCGCAACTTGTGCGGAGGCTGTTGCCCGGGGTGATTCTGCAGACCTATCAACTGCGTGAGGAGGCGATGAGCGCGGTTTGCCGGGGCGAGGTGCTGGCGGGCGCGTTTGAGGCACGCTTTTTGGATTCGGCGTTGGTAGAGAGGCCGGAGGGCTGCGAAGCAAAAAAATTGGACGTGCGGCGGTTGGAGGGAGCACAGAGCGAGCTGCGGATTATTTCGCGGCGGGAGTCAGGCGAGGCTGCGGAAATGCTTCGGGCAGCGTTGCACAAGGTGGCGGCGGATGGCGGCATGGGCAAAGCGCTGGAACGATGGAGCGCATTTAGCAGCCTGGATGCGAGGACGCTTTATGAATTGCAGGATTCCGAGCGGCGGAACCGGGTATTTACTTACGGTCTGGTTGCGGCGTTGGGCTTGGCGGCGCTGTTGGCTTGGCAGTTTTACCGGTTGAGGCGGGCCGAGCAGATCGCACGTGTGGCGCAGGAGCAGGCCGAGCGGGCGAACATGGCGAAGAGCGAGTTTTTAGCGAATGTTAGTCATGAGATCCGCACGCCTTTGAACGGAGTGATCGGCATGACGCGACTGATGCTGGACGGAGCGCTGGACGAGACGAAACGGGAGGACTTGGCGTCGGTGCATTACTCAGCCGAGAGCCTGTTGGCGGTGATCAACGACGTACTGGACTTCTCCAAGATCGAGGCGGGGCAACTGCTGGTTACCGATGAGGCATTCGATCTGCGGGAGATGCTGGAACGGACGGCGGAGATGTTCCGGGCACCGATGCACGGCAAGGGATTGCAGTTGCGCTTTGAGTACTCGGATTTGATGGGACGCTGCTTTATGGGGGATGCGGCGCGGGTGCGGCAGATCGCGATGAACTATTTGGGCAACGCTTTAAAGTTTACGGAGACGGGCACGATTGAGCTTGTTGCCGTGCCCACCGCGGAGGGGCGTGTGAGGATCGAAGTGCACGACACGGGGATTGGGATTGCCAAGGAGGTTCAGCCGCGGCTGTTTTCAAAGTTCGTGCAGGCCGATGCGACGACGACGCGTCGATATGGGGGCACGGGATTGGGGCTGGCGATATCGCGAGAACTTGCCGAGTTGATGGGCGGCGCGGTGGGGCTGAGGAGCGAGGAGGGACAGGGATCTTGCTTTTGGATGGAAGTACCGCTGCGGGCGGCACCGGAGATGGCGGCCAAGGCTTTGCCGGAGAGGCGGGGGCGTGAGACGCAACTGCGGGGCCGGGTATTGGTTGCCGAGGACAATCCAATTAATCAGCGGCTGATCGAGAGGATGTTGCAGAGGCGGGGGCTGGAAGTGCAGTTGGTGGGGGACGGCGTTGAGGCGGTGGCGCAGGCGACGAGCAAGACTTTTGACCTGATTTTGATGGATTGCCAGATGCCGCAAATGGATGGATACCAAGCGGCCGAACAGATCCGGAGCCGAGTGCGGACGGACCGGCATCTACCGATTGTGGCGATTACGGCTAATGCCTTTCTTGAGGACGAACTCCGGTGCCGCGCTGCTGGAATGGACGAGTACCTGAGCAAGCCAATCGATCTGTTGCGACTGGATCGCATCCTGGCCAATTACCTGCAACCCGCTCCAGCAGAACAGCAGGCGGTGGGGGAGGGATTGGGTATTTGAAGACGCCCAGCTTGGGGAAACGAGCATGTCGGATGAAGAGGACGGAGGCGGGGATGGAGCCGAACTGGGTGGGCTCGGGGTAAGCGGAGCGGGTTTCGCGAATGGATTGATTGGGGTCGTGGGGGAAGGCGGTGGGGGCGG
>JANXUM010000622.1 GCA_025356215.1 Bryobacter sp.
CAGTACACACGCAACATGGCCACCGGTGCCTCCACCTCGGACGCCGCCATCATTCTGGTCGACGCGATCAAAGGCGTCAGCCGTCAAACCCTCCGCCATGCCACGATTTCTCACTTACTCGGCATCAAGCACCTTCTCTTCGCTGTCAATAAGATGGACGCGATGGGGTGGAGCCAAGAAGTCTTCAACAAAATCCGCGCCGAACTCATCGAGCACGCCAAGCGCTGGCCCGGCGCGAGTCTGCACTATCTCCCTGTAAGTGCTCTCGATGGCGATAACGTAGCCTCGCGCAGTGCCAAAGTAACTTGGTACGGCGGTCCCAGCCTTCTCGAACTGCTCGAAACCATTGAAGTCGGCCCCGCCCAGGCCCACTTCCGCTTCCCTGTCCAATATGTCGTGCGCCCGGGCGACGGCTTCCGCGGCTTCGCGGGCCGTGTCGCCAGCGGTAGCGCCCAAATCGGCGATGCTGTCGTCATCCTCCCCAGTGGCCGCCGCACGACGATCAAGCAAATCGTCAGCTTTGACGGCGACGCGACCCACGCCAATGAGGGCGATAGCACGACGCTTGTTCTCGCCGACGAGGTCGACGTCAGCCGCGGCGACATCATCGCGCTCGAATCCGCCCGCCCCGAGCTTAGTCGGCACATCGAAGCCGACTTGGTCTGGATGGCGGAAGATCCGCTGGAAATCGGCGCCACTTACTTACTCCGCGCCGCCTCGCGGGAGCTAAGCGCCAAAGTAACTGCTATTTCCTGGACACTCAACCCGGAGACCGGCGAACACCTCAAAGCCACCGACGCCCATCTCAACGACATCCTTCGCGTAAGTATCGAAACCACCCAGCCCCTCGCGTTCGACACTTATACGAAGTGCCGCGAGACAGGCAGCTTGATCCTCATCCACCCCCGCAGCAACCGCACAATCGCCGCTGGCATGGTCGTTCGCAGCGCGCGCCAAACTCTGCGTAGCGCCACGGCGCTGGCTTTTGACCTTGGCCCCGTAACGGCGGGCGAACGTGTCGAGCGATACGGCCACCTGCCCGCCATTCTTACCAGCAAAGACCCCGATCTGTTGGAGCGCGTTCTCTTCGAGCACGGCGCCCTGGTCCTGCGCTGGCAAGGTGAAGTATCGAAACAGATTGAAGATTCAGGCGCTCTCGTCATTGCGGGATACGGCCTTGAAGTCCCAACCGAAGACCCCATCGAATTTCTCGAAACCGCCGGAATCCTTTTACGACGCGACGGATTCAAAGAGGGAGAAGGAATATGACCGAACTTGACTTGGCAACGGGTAACGCCTGTTACACATGCAGTTTCCAGCTAGAGGACGTCGTGCTCCTGCACATGCTCCTCCAGAAAAATCCAAAGCTTCCTGTCTTATTCCTCGAAACTGGCTATCACTTTGCGGCTACTTACGCCTATCGCGACCGTCTAACTCAAGAATGGAAGCTGAATCTCCATAACTTAGCCGCTGTCAAGTCCGTAGCCGAGCAGGAGGCAGAATTCGGCAAGCTCTATGCCGAAACCCCAGCCCAATGCTGCCAGCTTCGCAAAGTCGAACCGCTTTTCGCCGGTCTTGAAGCCTACGATGTCTGGTTCACCGGCCTTCGCCGCGAGCAATCTCCCACCCGCGCCAAGCTCGAAATCACAGAATCCACTACGCTCAAGAGCGGCAAAACCATCGCGAAGATCAGCCCCTTGGCCCACTGGAGTTGGAAAGAAGTCTGGGCCTACGCCCGCGCCAACAACATCCCCATTCTTGAGCTGTACGACCAAGGCTACACCAGCATTGGCTGCGAACCATGTACAGCGCGCCCCGCCTCCGACGACAACCTCCGCAGCGGTCGCTGGGGCGGCAAAAAGCTCGAGTGCGGCATCCACACCTTCAACGCATAACTTCTCATGGAAACCGTACTGGGATTCTTCATCGCGATGGTGGTCGGCCTCACCGGTGCCGGCGGCGGTCCGCTCACCGTGCCCCTGCTCGTCCTGGTCCTCGGCCGCAGCGCCTCTGAAAGCGTCGGCACCTCGCTCGCCTTTGTGTTTGTAACTAAACTCTTCGCTTCCCCGCTCTATGTCATGCGTAAAAGTGTCGACTTCAAGATCCTCGGCCTCATGTTACTCGGCGGCCTCCCAGGCATTCTCATCGGGTCCTGGATCTTACTTCACTTGAGTAAGAGCCAAATCGAACCGGTGTTACTACCCCTGGTCGGCCTCACCATCGCCGCCCTCGCCTTCATGCGCCTCCTCAAGACAAAGGGTGCCCCCCGCCCGCAGCTCGAACGCCGCTGGCTTATCCCCATCGCCACGCTGCCCATCGGCGCTGAAGTGGGCTTTTCCTCCGCAGGCGCGGGCGCTCTAGGCGGTCTCCTGCTGATGTACAAAACCCGTCTCGCCGCCTCGACCATCGTCGGCACAGACCTCCTCTTCGGCCTCGCCCTTAGCTTTGTCGGCGGCGGCATCCATCTCATCTTTGGCCACGTCGATCAAGCACTGGTCTTCAAGTTACTTCTTGGCGGAATCCCCGGCGCGCTCCTCGGCAGTTACTTGGGCACCAAGATCCCCTCGCAAACCCTGCAAGTGGCCATGAGCGTCGTCTTCGGATATCTTGGTTTGCATATGAGTTGGAAGGGCCTCGCCCCGCTGCTCATTCGCTAACCCATGCTCAACCGCCGCCAAGCCCTCGCCGCCCTCCCCACCATGCTTCTCGCCAAGCCCCCCGCCAACGCCTGCGATACCCACACCCACATCTTCGGAGATTTCGCCCGCTTCCCCTTCTGGTCCGGTCGCACCTACACTCCGCCCCCCGCATTGCCGGCCGCCATGGCCGCCATGCACAAGCGCCTCGGCGTCACCCGTGTCGTCATCGTCACTCCCAGCGTCTACGGCACAGACAACTCGGCCACCATCTTCGGCCTCCGCGCTCGCGGCAAGACCGCCCGCGGCATCGCCGTCATCGATCCCAAAATCCCCGATGCGGAGCTCGACAAGCTGCACGCCGAAGGCTTCCGCGGAGTCCGTCTCAATCTCGCAACCGCCGCCGCCATCGGGGCAACCGAAGCCCGCGACCGTTTCAAAGCGACCATCGCCCGCCTTCCCCGTCTCAACTGGCACTTGCAAATCTACGTCCGCCCCGCCGATGTCACCACCTTCAAGGACTTGATCCTCGCTGCGCCCGTGCCGGTCGTGATCGATCACGTTGGCGGCGCGGAGCAGTCCCGCGGCTTGACGCAACCCGGTTATAGTGACTTACTCGATCTCGTGCGCCAAGGCAAAGCCTACGTCAAGATCACCCACCGCTTCATCAGCCAAGGCAATTCCCCCGACCTCGCTCAGCCCCTCATCGCCGCCAACCCCAGCCGCGTCCTCTGGGGAACCGACTGGCCGCACACCGATAGCGACCCGCACCCGGGCCGCAAGCCCACAGACCTCTCGCCCTTCCAACCAATCGACGACCAGGCCCTCCTCCGGCGCTTTGAATCCTGGGTCCCCGACGCGGCCACTATGACAAAAATCATGACCGATAATCCAGCCCGCCTCTACGCCTTCGACTAACTTTCAAGAGTGCTAAACTCAGCGGGTCATGTCGCGCCTAAGCTTAGCCCTGCTCCTCGCCCTCCCGCTCATCGCTCAAAAACACAAGGTTCTCTTCAACCGCTTCCGCCTCCAGGAGCTATCTGTGATGATCGCCGACGCCGACGGCAAGAACGAACGCACTCTCGTGCCGCACTCAACGCTTGAGTATTCGCCCACTTACTCAGCCGACGGTCAATGGATCGTCTTCACTAAGGAAAACGCTGGCCTGTCAGACATTTACCGCATCCATCCCGACGGCTCTGGCATGGAGCGCCTTACCGACGACCCCGCCTTCGATGACCAGGGCACCCTATCCCCCGACGGCCGCACGCTCGCCTTCATCTCCACCCGTGCCTCCGGCACCGCCAATCTTTGGCTGCTGAACCTGGCGACAAAGAAATACACCAACCTCACCAGCAACCAAGGCGGCAACTTCCGCCCGGCCTGGTCTCCAGACGGTACCTGGATCGCCTTCAGTTCCGATCGCGATGCCGACGCCGGCGTCATACCCGGGCAGTGGGAGCTGCTCCAATCCACCGGCATCTATATCGTTCATCCCGATGGCACCGGCCTACGCCGCATCACCAAGGCTGGCGGCGTCGCCGGCAGCCCCGCCTGGTCGCCCGACGGCAAGAAAATCCTCTTCTACGAGACCGATGAGTCCGGCGCATACATGGCAAAATCGGCGCGCTCGCGTACCGAATTTGTCTCAATCGACATCACCACCAATCAGCGCCTCCAATACACGGCATCCAACGAAACCAAGCTCTCGCCCAAGTTCCTCGCCGGTGGCAAGATCGGTTACGCTCTGCGCACCGCAGATAACAAAGACGGCATTCGCGTTTGGTATCCAGATCGCCGCGTCATCCCCATCGTCGAAGGTACCGTCCATAGCCCAAGCTGGTCGCCAGACGGCACACACCTTGTCTACGAGCGCGTCCTGCGCAAGGCGATGACAGAACACTTCATCCCAACCGGCAGCATTGATTCCGCATTTGAACTTTACCTGAGCGAACCCTTTGCCACCTTCTCCCCAGACGGCAAACAGATGCTCTATAGCCAGTACACCAACAACGGCATGAGCACAAGCGACACCAGCATCGAAATCATGAACGCCGACGGCAGCAACAAACGCACGCTCTTCCACCAGGAGGGTGTCTCGGCCTTTGACCCCAACTGGTCGCCCGACGGCACTACCGTCCTGTTTAGCCTCGGCCGCTACTTTCGCGCTCCTGGCATTCCACCCTCTCAAATCGCCACCATCAAACCAGACGGCACGGGCTTTACGCCCATCGTCGACGATGGCGTAAATAACGGATTCCCCACCTGGTCCCCTGACGGAAAGCAGATCGTCTACAAGCGCGGTAAGCACTTAGTCCTTCGGAACTTATCAGACGGCAAACTAACGCAACTTACAAACGGCGCCCACTATGACAACTTCCCCAAGTGGCAGCCCGGCGGCAACCGTATCCTCTTTACCAGCGACCGCGATGGCCGTTTTGAACTCTACACGATCAAACCGGACGGAACAGACGTGAAACGTCTAACCAATGTTCCCGGCAGCAGCGCCCACTCTTCCTGGTCCCCAGACGGCCAATGGATCATGTTCAGCAGCGGTCGCAAAGGCTTCAAGGACGAGATGGCCCACAGCGAAAACGTCCCACAGCCCTACGGCGAGGTCTTTGTCATGCGCGCCGACGGCACCGGCGTTCGCCAACTTACCGACAATAAGTGGGAAGACGCGGTCGCCGGTTGGATGCCGGAAGTTAAATAACCACCGGCGTTACAACGCCAGGATCAATCGCAGACCGTCCTCAACGGCGGCCATCACTCGCCCAGAAACCACGCCGGCGGGCTCGCTAAGAAACATTCGATCCAAGGCGAACAACTGGGATACGTTCACCACGGAGTCTTTCGGCAGCCCAGAGGAGGACGCCGTCAGCAGAACGTTCCCTGGTGCGTCCGCCAATGCCAGGTTTGTCGTGATCCCAGCAACAATCAAGGTTCGCAACCGGCTGCGATTGAACATGTCGGCCTGCACAACCAGCACAGGACGGGCAAACCCGGGTTCTGATCCCCTGGGCTCAGGCAACTCCGCCCACCAAATCTGTCCACGCGCAATCGCGCTCACCACTTCTCCTTGGCTGGAAGCGAACCTAGCTGCATCTGAAACAATATCGGGTCAGCACCAGTTGACTCCTCGGCGTAGACACGGTTGAGCCGCTCCGTCACCTCGTCCGCTTGGCGGCTCACAACAAACGCAGAAAGCGCCCGCGCATAAAGTTCGCTGCGCGAAACCCCGAGCTTTTTTGCTTCGGCCTCCCCCTGCTCGAATAGCTCGTCAGGCAGGGAAATCGCGGTCTTCATGCTTTGAGTATAACTCTAGTTATACCTTTTGCATGCAGGGTCTGATCAAAACTTCGGCGGCCCCGCGCCCCTTTTGCCGGCGCCGCTGGCAAGTCCGCCTTTCAGCAGTGGTCTTCCATCTGTACTTACGTCAGCCAGGGCAAGATCATTCCCATCGTCGGTCCCGACCTCGGCGAACACATCTGGGGCTCCGCGCAAGAACAAGCCCTCGCCATAGCCGAGGCCGCCAACTTTCCCCTCGGTCCAGAGGAGAAAGCTGACTTAGCCAAGGTCACTCAATATGTAAGTACAACCAACTCCCCCGCCTACGCCCGCAATCAACTCGGCAACATCCGCTTCAATCGCTTCAAAGAGAAAAACAAAGCCATCTTCGCCTCCAATCCACCGGCGGCTGACCCCGGCGCTCTACTCGACATGGTAGTCGCCGCCCGGCGCCAGGACCCCACCGATCCCTACACGATCCTCGCCGATCTCAACGCCCGCATCTATGTCTCCGCCAGCGCCGATTCCCTGCTAGAGCGCTTCCTCAAAGCAAACGACAAGTCCCCCAATGCCAAATCGCGTAACTGGCGCGATAACTCCACAAGTCACCCTGCCGCTCCCCTCTTCGAAGGCGAACCCACCGTCGGCGCGCCCTATCTCTATTACGCATTCGGCAGCCTCGCCAACCCGGACTCGCTCGTCGTCACCGAGGACGACTTCTTCGATTACTTGATCTCCGCCTCCCGCTACGAACTCATGCCCACCATCGTCAGTGGATCGATGATGGAAAACTCGCTGCTCTTCCTCGGCTTCTCCCTCTCCGATTGGAAATTCCGCGTTTTCTTCCGTCTCCTGATGGCCTTCGGCGGCCGCGTCAACATGGAGAACTACAACCATGTCGGCGTGCAAATCGATCCCGATGACCACACGCTCGAAGACGTCGAAATGGCCCGCGAGTACCTCTCGCGCTACTTCCGCCGCGCCAACATCGACATCTACTGGGGCACCTCATCGGAGTTTCTGACCGAACTCGCCGCCCATCGCAAAGCCATACCGGTGAACAAAGAAGAAAGCGCCCCCCGCCCAGTCGATCTCAGTGCTTTCGGCTAGGCAGCAAAACCGTCAAAATCCCAATCGCTGGCAACCACGCGCACACTCGAAACACGTAGCCAATGCTCGTCGCATCGGCCAAATGCCCCAGCACCGCCGCGCCAATTCCACCCATCCCAAACGCGAACCCAAAGAACAACCCCGAGATCATCCCCACCCGTCCCGGCATCAACTCCTGTGCGTAAACCAGAATCGCCGAGAACGCCGAAGCCATCGTCATTCCGATCACAACGCTCAATACCGCCGTCCAAAACAACCCGACATGGGGCAGCAACAGCGAGAACGGCAATACCCCCAGGATCGATACCCAAATCACCTGCTTTCGCCCGATCCGGTCCCCAATCGGTCCCCCGGCGATCGTCCCCACCGCAAACGCCACCAGAAACAAAAACAGATACCGCTGCGCCTCAACCACCGTCAACCCAAAGCGATCGATGAGGTAGAAAGTGTAGTAACTCGTCATCGCCGCCATATAGAAGAACTTCGAAAAGATCAGCAAAATCAACACCCCAAGCGCGACGGCAATCCTCATGTTACTGAGGCCCGTCTCCTGGCTGCCCC
>JANXUM010000623.1 GCA_025356215.1 Bryobacter sp.
GGACTTCGAAGTGGCAGGGGGCGTCGGGTTCGAGCCAGGGGGGGCGGTTCCAGACGAGGACCTGGCCGAGAGCGACGGCTTCGTTGCCGGTGGCGGAGAGGCCGTCGAGGGTGACTTCTCCGTCGTTTAGTTTTTGTTGCCAGGCTTGTGGGGTGGAGTGCGGATAAAGGCTAGCCAGGTGGGTGAGCAGGGTTTGCCCATCGTACTTGCTGCTGATGACGGTGGTGTAGGCATAGCCCTGGTTGAGCACGTAACTTGAGTTTACGCGCACGGCCCTGTGCCATAATCTGCGCATGCGTTTTGCTCTCGCCCTGTTTGTCGCCGGTGCGGCGATGGCCCAGAAGATCGATGTCGCCAAGCTCGGCCCACAGGTGGGCGCGGCGATCCCCGAGTTTAGCCTGCAGGATCAGTTTGGCAAGACACAGACTCGCGAATCGATCCTTGGACCGAAGGGCGCGATGCTGGTGTTTGTGCGCTCGGCAGATTGGTGACCTTACTGTAAAACGCAACTCGTGGAGTTGCAATCGCGTCTCGATTCGATTCGAGCGCAGGGCCTTGGCCTGGCTGTGATTAGTTACGATTCGCGCGAAACGATGGCCGCTTTCAGTAAGTTGCGCGGTATAACATTCCCGTTGCTAGCCGACCCCGGTTCCGTTATTATCAAGCGCTTTGGGCTGTTGAATTCCGTACCTGAGATGGCACTCGATGCGGCGCGCAAGGACGACCCGTTGGTGAAGCAGGAGACGGCGCAGTTTGTCTCGCTGTTTGGCGGCCGGGCCACTATGGTTGGCATGGCTTTCCCCGGTACCTTTTTACTGGACCGGCGTGGCAAGGTGACTTCGCGTTTCTTTGAGGATTTCTATATCGAGCGGAACACGGCTTCTTCGTTGATGATAAAGCTGG
This sequence comes from Bryobacter sp., assembly GCA_025356215.1. Lineage (GTDB taxonomy): Bacteria > Acidobacteriota > Terriglobia > Bryobacterales > Bryobacteraceae > Bryobacter. The sequence continues at coordinate 904 of JANXUM010000623.1, forward strand.
GCGTGGGCGGCGTCCATGTCGCCGGGACTGAAGTTGCGGGCGCACACTTGAAACTTCGCACTTATCCGAGCGACGCGAGTGTGGCGGTGGGTAATCGCTTCAGCCTAGTGCTTGAGCTTAGCCCGGAAGCGCGGGTGCATGTTTATGCGCCGGGCGCCAAGGGGTATCGCGCGGTGTCGCTGAAGATCGATCCGCAGCCGTTTGTCCGGGCCTTGGAGCTTCCCTTCCCCCAGTCCGACATTTATCATTTCAAGCCACTGAAGGAGCGGGTGCCGGTCTATCAGAAGCCGTTCCAGTTAGTGCAGGAGATCGTGCTTGAAGGCACGCCAGCGGCGCAGGCGGCGTTTAAGGGCAAAGAGTTTGTCACGATCACCGGAACGCTTGAGTATCAGGCTTGCGATGACAGGGTGTGTTTCAATCCGGTTCGATTGCCGTTGTCTTGGCGGCTAGGATTGCGCGAATTGATCCGCACGCCCACGCTTCCGGCTAAGCCGTGACCGCGTGTTATTGTTCCAACGCCGCCAGAAGGAGTTTGGCGACCGCCGCCGAGGAGCTTCGGTTTTGGCCGGTGATGAGGTTGCCATCCTGGCGGGTGCAGGACTTGAAGTCGGCACCCTTTGTGTAAAGGGCGCCGCGCGCGATGATTGTGTCCTCGACGAGCTGCGGCACAACCTTGAGAAGGCCGACCGCTTCTTCCTCAGAGTTGGTGAAGCCGGTTGCTTCCCTGCCTTTTAGAATGAACTCGCCGTTTGGGTCCTTGGCGTTGACGAGCGCGATGGGGGCGTGGCGGCGAGTCGCTTCGATTTGCAGGTTGGGATCGTTGCTCTTGGGGTCGAGGGGTGGCTGGCAGGTCTGGAGAGGTACCAGGGCGAGCGCTGCACCCGCGTCTTTTGTCCCCTAGTTGTCGGTGCGATGTTAGGGCGATCAGGATTCGGTTCCTGTTGTTCTGAGAGACTAGACGCCGTCAGATGTGGCCAGTGTTTCAGCAGTTGGGGTATCCTGAAAGATCGGCCAGGAAGGTTGGCCGCCTCCGGACAACTTTGGAAAGCTTGTCTTTACCCATTTGGCGGAAACAACCTGACCTGATCGCGGCTCCTAATCCGAAGAAAGAAGGTTCCGCAATGCAATTTAAAACTGGTTACGAGCTTGTTTACAATTTTTCCCAACCGACCCCAATCATTTTGGTGGTGAACGTACACGATTCGAGAGCTGCCGACCTGGTGGTGACGGATCGCCTGAACGTGGAGCCCGCAGTGCCGGTGCGTGGATATCGCGATATTTTCGGCAATCAGTGCCACAGAATTTTGGCTCCGGCGGGCAGGATCCGGTTTAGCGCCGATGCGGTCGTGAACGACAGCGGCGATCCGGATGTGGCCGTGCCCGATTCAGAGCAGCACTCGGTGGAGGAATTGCCGGACGATACGATCCGCTTTCTATTGGGGAGTCGCTATTGCGAGACCGACTTATTGTCCGATACGGCGTGGCAGCTTTTTGGCGGAACGGAACCTGGTTATCAGCGCGTGCGGGCGATCTGCGATTACGTTCACAATCACATCTTTTTCAATTATCAAAACGCCCGGCCGACACGCAGCGCGGCGGAGGCGTATCGCGAGGGTACCGGTGTGTGCCGGGACTATGCGCATCTGGCGATCACGTTCTGCCGCTGTATGAACATTCCAGCGCGCTATTGTACGGGATACCTGAGCGATCTGGGGACACCGTTACCATATCCTCCTGGCGATTTTGCCGCGTGGTTTGAGGTGTGGATCGGTGGGCACTGGCATATGTTCGATCCCCGTAACAATGTGCCGCGTATTGGGCGGATTCTGATGGCGCGGGGACGTGACGCGTCGGACGTGGCAATCGCGACTACCTTTGGGCCAAACACGTTGGAGAGCTTCCGCGTCTGGACGGATGAGATTGTGGAAGCTCCAAGAATAAACGGTGCGACTTAGTGTCATTTCTGACGGTACATCATACGACGACTTATCGATATCGGGAGCCGGTGGGGTTGGGGGAACACCGCATGATGTTTCGTCCGCGCGAAAGTCACGATCTGCGGTTGGTGGACAGCGACTTACAAATCACGCCGCGACCGGTTGAATTGCGCTGGCTGCATGACCCTTTCGATAACTCGGTGGCAGTGGCTCAGTTTGAGGGGAAGACGACGGAACTTAGTTTTGAAAGCACCGTCAGACTGCAGCACTTTGAGAACACGATGCCGGTGTATCCGCTGGAGGAGTACGCGCGGACCTATCCATTTCGCTACGCCGATGAGGACTTTCCCAATTTAGAGCGCCCCTTAGCCCATCACTACAACGCGACGCGGGTATCGGAATGGGCGTTACAGTTCTTGGCTTCGGCAGATACTTCGGACACGATGCAGATCCTTAGGGCGATGACGGCGGGGATCCGCGAGAAGTTCAAATACAACCAACGCTCTGAAAAGGGCGTGCAGACGCCCGAGGAGACGCTGGAGTTGGGCAAGGGCAGTTGCCGGGACTATGCGGTTTTGATGATGGAAGCTTGCCGTTCGTTGGGAATTGCGGCGCGCTTTGTCAGCGGTTACATCTTTGTGCCGAACCAAGGTGGGGCTGACGATGCGAGCAGCGCCACACGGGGCGGTGGGGCGACGCACGCATGGATGCAGGCTTACTTGCCCGGTGCCGGATGGATCGATTTCGACCCGACGAATAACATCATCGGAAATCGGAATCTGATTCGCGTGGCGGTGGCCTGGTCGCCGGAACAGGTCTTGCCGTTGTGGGGCACTTACAGCGGGCCCGCCGGGGCGTTTATCAGTATGGATGTTGCTGTCGACGTTACTGAAGCGGCCGGCTGATATGGACACTCATCGGATGCTTCGCCCTTTGGGCACCAGCGCATATGTTTTGATTTGCGACCACGCGAGCAAGCGGGTGCCAGCCGAACTGAATTCGCTCGGCCTGGGAGAGGCGGAGCTCTCGCGGCATATTGGGTGGGATATTGGCGCGGCGGGTGTGACCGAGGCGCTATCGGAGACTTTCGACGCGACGGCTGTCTTGTGTAACACGTCGCGACTGGTGATCGATTGCAACCGACAATCGGACGCGCGCGACTTGATTCCGGAAGTGAGCGACGGGACGGTGATTCCGGGGAACGCGGGGCTTAGCGAGACGGACAAGGCGGAGCGTGTTGAGCTGTATTTTCGGCCTTATCATGATGCGATCGAAGCGGTGCTGGCGGAGCGGGAGGCGCGGGGCGCGTTGTCGATTTTGATCTCGATCCACTCGATGAACCCTACCTTGGGGGGCGAGAGTCGGCCTTGGCAGATCGCGGTTTCCAGTTATCGTGACCGCAGCCTGGCGGACGCCCTGCTGGCGGCGCTGCGCGAGCTGGGGGATATCAAGGTTGGAGACAATGAGCCGTACGACTTGGACCCGCGGGTTGATTACAGCGTGCCTTATCATGCGATGCGCCGGGGGTTGGCGCACTTGCAGATGGAATTTCGGAATGACTTGATCGCGGATGAGCGCGGCCAAGTGGAATGGGCGCGGCGCTTTCGCGACGCTTTGGACGCGGCGCGAAGTTAGACGGGGGATCGCAGCGGATTTCGACTTTTAGCAATCGTCAAGGCCGTGCTGACTTAGTTCCTTATTGTGTTTGGCGCGGGGTTTGTGTAAAGGCCGATCTGAGTGTTGCCGGCGGTCATTTGCTTTGCTTTTGGAGTTGGTGTCGGTGTATTGGTTCGTGGCCCGTCAATTCGGGGTGCGTTCCTCGATCGAGACCCCGTTTCTGGATCCGTCTACTATGGCTTGCGAATCGTCTTTGCCATCTTGCCTTGGCTTCGTCGGGGCTTGTGAGGCGATGAAGCGTTCCATCCAGAGGATCGCGAAGGCGACGAATTCCGGCCCATCGAGCAAAGTTGACCGAGCTTGGCCAACCCTCGCTTGGCTGCCGTGGCCGTTGGCCAGATAATCCATCGCGATCAACTCGAAAAGATTGTGCGGGAAGGCATCGCTGACCGGATCGCCAGTGTCGAATTCTTCGAAGTTTACCCACCGCGGCCGGTCGCCGACAGCCAGCAGGCGGCGGTAGCGATGGATGCGCTTGTTGGGGATTTGCGCTTTGTGCTCGGCGTAGTGAAGCAGCGTGATCGTGTCGAGCGGGGCACCGAGCATGAGTACTTTGCCGCGTGACTGGAGGATGCGCTCAAAGGGCGTGCCTTCGCCGTAGCCGTATTGGAAGGGATGCTCACTGGTGAGGTGTACGGCCAAGGGGCCAATGGCGACGACGCCGGCATCGGGATGGTCGCTGCGCAGCGCGCCGGGCCAGGTGCGAAGCGTCTCGTGGAG
>JANXUM010000024.1 GCA_025356215.1 Bryobacter sp.
CCTCCTTCTTCCGAGCCCCCCAAATCGCAACATCCTTGGCCCCCTCCTTCGTTCCCCCAAACCAGGCCGCAAAAAACTCGCCCGGCGCGGTCTCAACGATCGTCGAGGCGTGGCACTCCGCAAACGGCGCGGTCTCATAAACAAATTCCTGTTGGATCTGGGCCATCCCCAGCAGGGGCATCAATAGAATTGCAAGTCTCATCTGGCTCTCAAGTTTATATTGGTTGATACCCCTATGTACGCAGCCATCGAAGCGGGCGGAACCAAGTTCGTATGCGCCCACGGTCGCGATGCCGATTCACTCACGATCAGCGACCCCATCCCCACCACCACCCCACAAGAAACGATGGCCAAACTCGCAGCTTTCTTCGCGGGCCTCAAAATCAAACGCGCCGGCATCGCCTGCTTCGGTCCACTTGACATCGCCCAAGGCCGCATCGCCCCGCTCACCCCCAAGCTCGGCTGGCGCAACTTCCCCATCCAAAAGGCCATCGAGAAAATTCTCGGCTGCCCCGCCATCCTCGATACCGACGTCAACGGAGCCGCCCTTGGCGAACACCTCTGGGGCGCCGCGCAAAAATCAAAACACTTCGTCTACGTCACAGTCGGTACTGGCATCGGCGGAGGCGCGATGCTCAGCGGCCAGATCCTCCACGGCAAAATGCACCCGGAGATCGGCCACATGCGCATCCGCCGCTTCACAGGCGACGCCTACCCCGGCCACTGCCCCATCCACGGCGACTGCCTCGAAGGCCTCGCCTGTGGCCCCGCCATCGCCGCCCGTTGGAACCAACCCCAAGCTGAACTCCTCACCGCCAGCCACCCCGCCTGGCCCTTGGAGGCGCACTACCTTGGCCAAATGACGGTGAATCTAACCTGCGCCTACTCTCCAGAACTCCTCATCCTCGGTGGCGGCATCGGCCTCCGCAAAGGCATGGTCGAAATGGTCCGTCAAACGGCTGCACAAGAGATGAACGGCTACGCTCCGCTCCCCAGGATCGTCCGCGCCAAACTCGGCAGCCGCGCCGGTGTCCTCGGCGCACTCGCTCTCGCCATTCGTAATAAAGTCTAGACATGACTTTGATGCTGCTGGCTGCCTTATCCCTCTCCGCCCAATCCACCCTTCCCCTTTGGCCCCACGGCGCCCCCGGTTCAGAGGCCCTCGCCGTCAAACCCGAACTCCTCACGCCCCCTGCCAAGCCCGGAGATTCGCTCCACCTCTCCAGCATCCACAACCCTTCGCTGCTGGTCTACTTGCCCCCCAAAGACAAAGCCACCGGCGCAGCCATGATCGTCGCCCCCGGGGGCGGCCATCGCTTCCTATCCATTGATACCGAAGGCACCAATGTAGCCGAGTACCTCAACAGCATCGGCGTCGCCGCCTTCGTCCTCAAGTACCGCTTGGCCCGAGAGCCAGAATCTCCCTACAAGATCGAGGAACACCCCTACGCCGACGCCCAACGTGCCATCAGAACCCTGCGTGCTAAAGCCGTCGAATGGAACCTCAACCCCGCAAAGATCGGCATCATGGGCTTTTCCGCCGGTGGCGAAGTCGCGATCCTCGCCTCCACTCGTTACGACGACGGCAACGCCGCCTCCCCCGATCCGATCGAGCGCCAAAGCTCAAAGCCTGGCTACCAAATCCTGATCTACCCCGGTATCAAAGCCGAAACCTATAAGATCGACAAAGACACACCCCCCACCTTTATGCTGTGCGCCGACAACGACAAAGGCCCCGCCACCGCCATCTCTTCTCTCTACCCGATGCTAAAATCTGCCGGCGTCAAAACCGAACTCCACATTTACGCAAGCGGCGGCCACGGCTTCGGCTACCGCCCCGGCGCAATGCCGGTCATCAAGTCCACTTGGCTCCTCCGCCTGACAGACTGGATGGCTGACATTGGCATGTCCACGCCTCGCCCCTAAAACTGATACAGCATCAAATACACAATCACTCCCGTCACCGACACATACAACCAAATCGGAAACGTAATCTTCGCGATCCTCTTGTGCTTGTCAAAGCGCTCCTGAAACGCCCGCCACATCGTCAGCCCCACCAGCACCGGCACCGTCGCCGCCAACACCACGTGCGTGATCAGAATCGTAAAATACAGGGTCCGCATCGCCCCTTGCCCTTGGTAAGGTACGCTCCCTACGTTGTAGTGGTAAACCAGATAACAAACCAAAAACAGCGCCGAGACGGCAACCGCGCTCAGCATCACCCGCTTATGCTGCTCCCGCTTCTTCTGCCGGATCAGCGAATAGCCATACAGCAGCAAACAAGTCGAAAGTCCATTTAAGCTGGCGTTTACAAGCGGCAAGTCACGAATGGTCATGCAAATCCTTGATGTCGAATATCATCTTATCGATGTCGTCTTTTGCGAACGAATCATAGAACCCGCGGATATTCATCCCCCGATCCACCAGCACAAACTTCGTCGAGTGCTCCTGCATCGTGTCCCCAAAACCCAGATAGAACGCCTCGCTCATTAGGTTCTTGATCAGATCCTTCCGCCCCGTCAAAAACACCCACCGCCGCGTATCCGCGTGAAACCTCTTCGCCCACCCCCCCAGCGCCGCCGCCGTGTCCCGCTCGGGGTCCACCGTGATGCTCACAATTCGCGCGTCGGCCAGCCCCGCCGTCTCCCCCTGCACGCGCTCCAACTGGTTCGACATCCGCGGACAAGGCCCCGGGCAATTCGTGAAGAAAAAATCGGCCACCCAAACCTTCCCCTGCAACTCTCCACTCGAGAACGCCTTCCCATTCTGATCCGTAAACGCAAAAGGCGGTATCTTCCCCAACTCGGGCAACTTACTCTTGCGCTTACAGCCAGCCAACACGAACGACCCCAATAACCACTTACGACGCAACATACTCGCTCCTCCCCACCCAAAAAATCGCCAATCCAAACAACCCCAACGTCCACCCGCCAAGCACCGCCAGGCTCAGCCCCGCCCCAAACGGCGCCGCCAGCCCCAGGCAAGCGTTCAACAGCGAGATCGCATAAGTCATCGGATTCACCTGCATGGCCATTTGCATCCAGGGATGCGCCTCGCCAAACCGGAACAGCGCCCCTGACAACATCCACATTGGCATCAACAACATGTTCACCACTCCATGAAAAGCCTGTGTCGACGGCATCTTCCAGGCACAAAGAAATCCCACCAGCGTAAACAACAATCCAATCAGCGCCAATACGCCCAGCGCCCCCAGGACGCCAAAAAATCCGGGCCGCAAACCCGTCAACGGCAAGAACAGCAAAAACACCAAACTCTGGAGCCAAGCCAGCAACGCCCCCCCGCCCACCTTCCCCAGCACGATCCCCGCCCTCGGCGCCGGCGTCACCATCACCCCCGCGATAAACCCTTCTTTCCTATCCTCAATCAGCGTCATGTTAGAAAACACAGCCGAGAACATCAGCGCCAACGCAATCGATCCGCCAAAGAACCGCGCAAAATCATTAAAGCCCGCGCTCACGACAAG
>JANXUM010000385.1 GCA_025356215.1 Bryobacter sp.
CAATATCTTCCAGCAGGCCCTTACGAACATCACGCCCGGGGCCAAGATCAGCGTCGAGATCCATTACGTCGAACTGGTGCCCTACGAGGCAGGTACCTATGAGTTTGTCTTTCCGATGGTGGTGGGGCCGCGCTATGGCGGGACTAACAATCCGCCCGTCGCCGCCAAGGGCACCCGCGCCGGCCACGACATCAGCATCAACGTGAAGCTGGCCTCCGGCAGCGCGCTGGGCACCGTGACCAGCGAGAGCCACGCCGTCAAGCAAAACCGCGCCAACCAATGGTGGGAGGAAGTGACCCTGGCGCAGGCCAATGAGATCCCGAACAAGGACTTCTTATTGAAGTACCGCTTGGCCGCCAAGCAAATCGCTCCTTCATTGCTGACGCATCGCGAGGGCAAGGATGGCTACTTCAGCTTTGTCATCGATCCGCCGGCGGTGGAGCGCCGGGAGATGAGCATCACCCCCAAGGAACTCGTGTTTGTGATCGACACCTCCGGGTCGATGCACGGCTTCCCGTTGGACAAGGCCAAGGAGGCGATGCTGATGGCGATTGACGGCTTGAACCCACGTGACACCTTCAACCTGATCACCTTCTCTGGCGACACGGACATCCTCTGGCCCGCCCCGGTGCCCGCCACGCAAGAGAACATCGCCAAAGCCAAGAGGTTCCTGCAGTTCAAGCAAAGCGGCGGCGGCACCGAGATGATGAAGGCGATCAAAGCCTCGCTCGATGGGACCGATTCGCAAGAGCACGTGCGCATCGTCTGCTTTATGACCGATGGCTTTGTCGGGCAGGACGACGAGATCATCGCCGAGATCCGCAAGCACTCAAACGCCCGTGTGTTCAGCTTCGGTATCGGCAGCAGCGTCAACCGCCACTTACTGGACAAGATGGCGGAGGCTGGGCGCGGCGAGGTCGAATACGTCGGACTCAATGGCGACGGCAGCGCGGCGGCCAAGCGTTTTCATGAGCGCGTGCGCAATCCCCTGCTGACCGATATCGAGATCGACTGGAACGGGCTGCCGGTGAGGGACCTGGTGCCTGCGCGCATCCCCGACCTGTTCAGCGCCAAGCCGCTGATCGTCAGCGGGCGCTACGACAGCGCGGCCAGTGGCAAGATCCGCATCCGCGGCAAGCTGGCGGGGCGACCGTACGTCCGTGAGATCGATGTGAATCTGCCCGCGACGATGAAGGAAAACGCGGCGGTTCCGGCGATCTGGGCGCGCCGGCGGATTGACGCGCTAAGCGTTGACGAACGCGAGAACCGCCAGGCGATCACTCAGCTCGGGTTGAGCTTCGGCCTGATGACGAGCTTTACCAGCTACTACGCGGTGGAGGAGCGGGTGGTGATCGAGGGCGGCTCTGTCCGGCGCGTCGAGGTGCCGGTGGAACTTCCCGAGGGCGTCAGCCATGAGCAAATGGGCGACATGGAGCGCTCCGATATGGGGGCCGTGCGGGGCTTGCCGGGAGGCGCGATGAACTTTGCCTTGACCGTCGCACCGACGGCCATGCGCAAGGAAATGAAGGCGCCCGAATCCCCGAAAGTGCCAGTGACTTTAAGGGTAAAGATCATGCTGCGCAGCGTGAACGCCCTGGTGCTGAAGAAGCTGGCCGAGCTCGGATTTCAGGCCGATCCGGCGGCGGTCGGCGCGCGCTTTCTCACCGGCACAATCGATGCCTCGAAGCTTGAAGCGCTGCGTAAGTTTGAGGAAGTGCTGAGGGTGGAGGAGGCGCAGTGACGCGCTTGCTACATTAGGGAGCGTGTTCCGTAAGGTATTGGTAGCGAATCGCGGCGAGATCGCGGTTCGAGTGATGCGGGCGCTCCGCGAGATGTCGATTGGCAGCGTGGCGGTCTACAGCGATGTGGACCGTCACGCTTTGCATGTCCGGATGGCGGACGAGGCCGTCGCCATTGGCGGTGCGCAGTCGAGCGAGAGCTATCTGGTTGCCGAGAAGATCATCGCGGCGGCGCGAGCGACGGGCGCCGAGGCAATCCACCCTGGCTATGGCTTCTTGAGCGAGAACGCAGCGTTTGCGGCGTTGTGCGAGGCCGAGGACATCGTCTTCATTGGGCCTCCGTCAAGCGCCATTACGATGATGGGCTCAAAGACGGCGGCGCGGGAGGTGGCAAAGCGAGCCGGGACCCCGATTCCGCCGGGCACGGAGAGCGCTCTCTCTGGCGCGGCGGAGGCCACGGAGATCGCCCGCACGATCGGCTATCCGGTGATTCTGAAAGCGGCTGCGGGCGGGGGTGGCAAGGGTATGCGGCGCGTGGATCGTGAAGAGGATATCGAGGGTGCCCTCCGCGACGCGACCAGCGAGGCCGAGCGGTCTTTCAAGAGCTCGGAAGTCTACATCGAGAAGTTCATCGTGCGGCCGCGCCACATCGAGATCCAAGTGCTGGGCGACATGCACGGCAACATGATCTATCTGGGCGAGCGCGAATGCTCCGTGCAGCGGCGTCATCAGAAGGTGATCGAAGAAGCGCCTTCGCCCTTCATCGAAAGGCATCCGCATTTGAGGCGGGAGATGGGCGAGGCGGCGGTGGCGGCGGCGCGGGCGGCCGGCTACTGGAACGCGGGGACGGTTGAGTTTCTGGCCGATGAGCGCGGGGCGTTTTACTTCCTTGAGATGAACACCCGCTTGCAGGTGGAGCACCCTGTGACGGAGTTGATCACCGGTGTCGACCTGGTGAAATGGCAGTTGCGGATCGCGGCGGGCGAGCGGCTCAGCATCCAGCAAGAAGACGTGCAACTGCGCGGCTGGGCAATGGAATGCCGACTCTATGCCGAGGACCCGGACAACAACTACATGCCGAGCCCGGGCGAGATTACGGCGCTGGCGCTGCCGGCGGGCCCGGGCATTCGCCTCGACAGCGGCATCTATCAGGGCTGGACCGTGCCGATGGAATACGACCCGTTGCTGATCAAGCTGGCGGCTTGGGCCGAGACGCGCGACGAGGTTGTAGCGCGATTGATTCGGGCCCTTGAGGAGACGCATATTGGAGGCATCCGGACGAACATCGAGTTCTTTCTCGACGTGCTGGCCGACCCAGAGTTCCAGGCCGGGGACTTACATACAGGCTTCCTCGAAGCATGGTTCTTGCGGCGCAAGGGGCATCAGTTTAGCGACGCCGAGTTGGCGACGGCGCGGGCGGTGGCGGAGTTGAGCGCGCGCGAGGGCAAGGCCAAGACGCCGGCGGTTACCGCGACGCGGTCGAAGTGGAAGGAGGTCACGCTGCGATGAGCCATGTGAAGGTGGAGCCGGGCGTGTGGAGTTTGCTGGACGGGACCGTGCAGACGCAGGCGCGCGTTGAGCGCCAAGGCGATGAGGCGATCGTGACTGTGCGCGGGCGGCGCATCGTTGTGCGGATTGAGGACCCCAGGGCGTGGTCGGGAACGGGCGCGGGGCGCACGGGGAGCGGCACGGCGAAGGTGTTGTCGCCAATGCCGGGCAAGGTTGTGCGCGTGCTCGTGGCGGCGGGCGACACGGTCGAGAAAGGACAGGGCTTGGTGGTTGTGGAGGCGATGAAGATGCAGAACGAATTGAAGAGCCCGCTCGATGGAGTGGTGCAGTTGGTGCAGGCTGAGATGGGTGCGACCGTGATGGCGAATCAGATACTGGTTGTGGTGGTGGCCAACGATGCCGGTTGAGAACTGCCCGCGTTGCGCGGGCAACGGTTGGATCTTCAAGACGATCGACGGCGTCGAAGCCGTTCAGCGCTGCACCTGCGACGAGGAGACTCGTGCGGAGCGCTACGCGGCCAAGAGCGGGATTCCGCCTTTATATGCGAATGCCTCGACCGAGAATTTCTCGTTGCCCAAGGACAACCCGATTGCCGAGCGGGCGCTGGCCAGCGTAATGCTAACCGTGCGCACCTATGCCCGCGAGTACCCGGTGGTGGACAAAGCGGGCCTGCTGTTGATTGGCGAGACTGGCGTGGGTAAGACACATCTGGCGGTGGCGGCGCTTAACAGCCTGATTGGCAGGGGCTTTGAAGGGGTGTTCTTCGATTATCAGACGCTGCTGGACCGCATCCGCAGCGGCTATGACCGGTCTAGTGGATCGATGGACAAGGAAGCGTACAGGTTGGCTCTCGATTGCGAGATCCTGCTGTTGGACGATCTGGGGGCGCACCGGGTGACGGACTGGGTGGAGGACACCGTGGCTTCGATCATCACGCACCGCTGCAATTATCGCAAGCCTGTCATCGTCACAACGAATTTGCCCGCACCGGGAGGCACGACCAACGCGGCGAAAGATTCGCTGGCCGATCGCATCGGGGTGCGGGCTTGGAGCCGACTGAATGAGATGTGTAAGGTGGTGCAGATGCCGGCAGTCGAAGACTACCGGGTCCGCACCAAGCGCTAGTTAGGCGAAGGGGTTTTCGTCGGCGCTGCCGCCGTAGATGGCGGGGCACTTGCCGCCCATGGCGCGCAAGTAAGTGGATAACTGACCGCGGTGGTGGATCATGTGGTTGTTAGTGAATTGTAAGTACATGACCGCTGGC
>JANXUM010000055.1 GCA_025356215.1 Bryobacter sp.
GAAGGACTTCCCGCAGGACGCCCACGTGCAGTTGTGCATGTCGCGCGACGCGGTGTTCCGCAGTTGGAACAACGACAAGGCCGTCTACTACCGCAAGATGGAGAAGATTCCGGACGAGATCGGCACGGCTTGCACGGTTCAGGCGATGGTGTTTGGAAACATGGGCGACGATTGTGGGACCGGCGTCGGCTTTACGCGTGACCCCGGTAGCGGCGAGAACGTGTTCTACGGCGAGTTTTTGATCAACGCTCAGGGCGAGGACGTGGTGGCGGGTATCCGTACGCCACAGCCGATTGCCGACCTGAAAAAGGTCATGCCCAAGGCTTATCAGGAACTTCGTCAGATCACGACCAGCCTTGAGAATGCCTACAAGGACATGCAGGACTTTGAGTTCACGATCGAGTCCGGCACGCTATACATGTTGCAGACGCGCAACGGTAAGCGCACGGGCCCGGCGGCCGTCCGTTTGGCGGTCGAGATGGTGAAGGAAGGCCTGATCACCAAGGAAGAAGCGATCATGCGCGTGGCCCCGAGCCAGTTGGATCAGCTACTGCACCCGGTGTTTGACAACGCTTCGCTGAAGACGCTGACCAAGGTGGGCAAGGGCATTGCGGCCAGCCCAGGCGCGGCCGTCGGCATGGCGGCATTTAGCGCGCAGGGCGCGGTGGCGATGGCGACCAAGGGTCCGACGATCCTGGTTCGCAAAGAGACGACCCCGGACGACATCGCGGGCATGGACGCGGCCAAGGGCATCCTCACCGCTGTGGGCGGCAAGAGCTCGCACGCCGCCGTTGTGGCGCGCGGCATGGGCCGGCCTTGCATCGTGGGCGCCTCGGCGATTTCGATCGACGAGCGCGGCAAGAAGTTCACGGCGACGGTTGGCGGCAAGACGATCACAGTGAAGGAAGGCGACTTCATCTCGATCGACGGTACGACGGGCGAAGTGTACCTGGGCCAGAGCAAGACGGTGGAGCCGAGCACGAAGAGCGGCTTCCTGGCTGAGTTCATGAAGTGGGCCGACGAGTTCCGCGGCGACTTTGGCGTGCGCGCCAACGCCGACATCCCGAAGGACGCCAAGGCTGCGCGCAACTTTGGCGCCGAGGGCATTGGCCTGTGCCGCACCGAGCACATGTTCTTTGCCGAGGATCGCTTGCCGTTCATGCAGGCGATGATTCTGGCGACCGACGAGACCAGCCGCCGCGCGGCGCTGGCCAAGTTGTTGCCGATGCAGCGTAAGGATTTCGCCGGGTTGTTTGAGGCGATGGAAGGCTTCCCGGTGGTGATCCGCACGCTGGATCCTCCGCTGCACGAGTTCCTTCCCAAGCGCGAAGACCTGATGGTGGCGGCCGCCAAGCTGCCCCACGCGGGCGGTAAAGAGAAGAAGGAAATGGCCGAGAAGTTCGGCTGCAAGGTCAGCGAGTTGAAGAAGAAGATTCCGGCCCTTCTTCATCGCGTGGAAGAGTTGCACGAGATGAACCCGATGCTGGGCCATCGCGGGTGCCGTCTGGGGATCACCTATCCCGAGATCACCGAGATGCAAGCGCGGGCAATCTTTGAGGCGGCGGTCATCGTCGCTAAAAAGGGCAAGAAGATCATCCCCGAAGTGATGATTCCGCTGGTTGGCGGCTATAAGGAACTTGAGCACCAGAAGGACATCGTTCACACGATCGCCAAGGAAGTGCTGGGCAAGGCCGGGTTGAGCGACCTTAAGTATTACGTCGGCACGATGATCGAGATTCCGCGCGCCGCCCTGACGGCGGACGAAGTGGCGGCGCATGCCGAGTTCTTCAGCTTCGGAACCAACGATCTGACGCAGACGACAATGGGTTTGAGCCGCGACGACTATACGAAGTTCAACGCTCACTATGAAAGCCTGAAGATCTTCAAGACCGATCCGTTCGGTTCGCTGGATCAAGAAGGTGTGGGCAAGTTGATTGAGATGGCGATCCAGTTGGGACGCAAAACGCGGCCCGACATCGAGATCGGCATCTGCGGCGAGCATGGCGGAGACCCGGAGAGCGTGATGTTCTGCTATCGCGTCGGGATGAACTATGTGAGCTGCTCACCGTACCGGGTTCCGATCGCTCGTTTGGCGGCGGCGCAGGCGGCGCTGGCCAAGGGTGCGAAAACGGAGAATCGCACGGCATAAGTTTGAACGGATGGAAACATCCGTTTTGGTGGGAGGAAGGCGGCGGGCTCTTGTTGAGCATGCCGCCTTTCCCTTTTTCGCTTAAGAGATTGGGCCACGGATTCACACGGTTGCACATGGATTTTTGGGAACCGAGATAGATGGAAGCTCTGGTAGTTACACCTGTGGCGTACTTCGTTTTGCTTGGAGGAAGGCGGCCTTCCCGGTGAGGGATGACCGCCTTTATCTTTAAGGAGCGGGTTCAATTTTCAAAGATCCTGGGGGCTATCTTGCCACCCGGTTGGGACGCCGCGGAAATGGTTGGCTTCGTTTTACGCGCTGCGCGGATAGAGGCAGTCGACGACGTGCTTGGCTTCGTTTCGCATTTGTTCGGTGATCGTTTTGGGATCGAAGGAGGGCTCGGGGTGTCCGAACTTCTGGATGATGCGTTCAGCGAAGCGCTCGAAGACGATTTGGCTTTGTAGCCGCTGGATTTCCATCGCTCGGGCCGGGATTTGCTGGTTGGCGAGCATGGCTTCGTCGTGCGGGGGGAGCGGGGGGAGGTCGGGAATAGGTTCGATTTCCGTATTTTCGTCGCGGCGGAGTTGTTCCTCGCGGATGGCCTTGACGCACTTTTGCATTTTGTTTGGGAGACGGTCGAGCTCGCGCAGGATGAGCGGGAGGGCGGGGGGCGGGGCCTTGATGAAGTCG
>JANXUM010000059.1 GCA_025356215.1 Bryobacter sp.
CCCACTACGGCGACGCACGGGCTGGCCAGAAGTTCGGTGTGACCGCGAGCAAAAAGCAACAGCGGTGGATCGTAGATCTGCCGCAGAAGCGCCGGGTAGCGATCGTCGTAGTATGTGACGATTTCGGTTCCCGTGGCGCGCAGGAGACGCTGCTGTTCAAGTGCGTCCTCCATTGCTGAACCGGCCTCAATGGAACGGGCGACGCTGGCGGATAGACCCGCGCCCTCCAACTCGCGCGAATCCAATTGAAAGATGGCGGCGGGCGAGCCAAAGCGCTCGACAATGTCCACTGAGCGGCGGGTGCCCAATTGCGGAGTCATCTTCAAGGCCAGCCAAAGCAGCTCTTCCTGCTCACTCAATCCCGTCGGCGCGGTCGCTATCATACTTGGATCTAGTGGCAAGCGGACGGCAATATTCTCACCGAAACCGCCTGTGAGATATTCGTTCTATGGCTACGCCCGCAACCCCAGACGACGCAAACCTGATCCTCCGTTTGTATGAGATCCGCCGTGAAGAAAAAATGCGGACCGCGCGCGATTGGTATCAGCGCAACTTCCGTCCCAAGAGCATGAAGGAGATGAACGAAGTGGCCGCGCCGGGCAGCACGGAAAACGCCTATATGCGCCAAGTGATCAGCTACTACGAGATGGTGGCCAGCTTCATCACCTCGGGACTGCTCAATCAAGAACTCTACTTTCAATCCGGCGGCGAGATGTTGATGACTTACCTCCGCATCCGCCCGATTCTTGCTGAAGTGCGCGCCGCCTACGTCAATCCCCAGGCCTTTGGCAACCTGGCCAGCGTTGGCGAAGAATATCTCGCCTGGTATGACCAGAAGCAGCCCGGGGCCAAAGACGCGCTGATGGCGCGACTGGGCTAGGGAGCGGGCGTAAGCAGTGAGGCAAGAACCGGAGTTCTTTGGCGAGGCCGAGTTGGACTTGGTCTACATCGCTAAAAAGTTGCGCGAAGCGCTGCCGCTGGAGGAAGCTTTTGGCGCTCATGGGATCGATTACGCCATCGAACTGGATACGTACAGCGGCGGTTTGATCTTTCGCGCGGAACGCACAGGAGCGTTCTTTTACGTCCTGCCAGAAAAAGTTGAGGCCGCAAAGGAAGTCCTTCGCGGCCTTGGGCTCAAACCCTATGAGATCGTCTAACTACTGATTCAGAGCGTCTTTCCTGGCGTTCTTGACCGCGATGGTGACGATGTTGCTGACATTGAAACTCTGCGCGATCGTTAACTGCGTGCGGGGATTGGTGTCGAGGTCCGTATTGAGTTCGAGGTGCAACTCGGAGACTCCAATCAAACCAACTTTCAGACCCGCGAACAGCACATTAGCCGTCTTGCCGCCGACTAGACTCGACACGAACTCGACCGGCTGATTGAACTCCTCGCCATTGAACGCGTAGCCTGTGAACACTTGGTTGTTCACAGCTTCGGGGAAGATTGCGCCCAGCCCGGTGGCCAGCACAACAAGAGTCTCGCCGGGTATGGCCGGGTTTTCTTCCGTCACGCGGGAACCCGCGAGATTGGCGCAGCAGAGCTCGCTGTTAAAGGCGGTTAGGATGACACCCGAGGCGTCGCTGGTCTTGACCGAGAAGGGGAGACCGTTGCCATCTGGCCCAAACTTTCGCGACTGGAGACGTATGCGGGTGTAGAAACCGCTGGGGAAAGCGATCACTTCCGGATCGCCGCCATTGGCATTGATCGCGTCGATCAACTTGGATTTAAGAATGTAATTGGCGGCGGTGGGGTCATTGGCGTCCACATCGGTTTCGAGAACCTGATAAGAGTAGTCGCGGTTGTTGATCGTGATCGTCGCAACGTCGTCTTTTTTGGCGGTGCCGTCGATCGAAATGGTGCCGGTGGCCGAACTGGAATAATGCGTGACGATGCCCTGGCGCGGATCGTCGCCTTCCTCGGCAAAGATACCGGGGTTCTGGGCAATGATCGGAACGCCGATCGGGGCGCTATAGGTAACCTTGCCGGTGGAGAGAACGGCGCGCACCCACGCGTTAGAACTGGTTCCGTCGCGAACCTCAATCGGCACCTGCGCGGTGATCTGCGTCGGGGACACCGATTGGATGGGGGACGAGATGCCGTCGAAGAAGACCTCGACGCCAGCCAGCCCGCGAGGCCACGTCTTGTTCGGGCCGGGATCAAAGGGCACAGATGCGGTGCGATCCGTGAAGTTTTCGCCGAAAATCGTGACGATCGTGCCTGCGGCGATTTGGGCGGCATCCTGGCCGCCAGCGAGATTGCCTGCGGCGGCGGTGACCGAGCCCTTGGCGGTATCGCCGTCCTTCACCGCAGTAATTGCAGCCGAATAAGTGACGGCGTTACCGTCTTCGCCTCCGGCGCGGGCGGTGAGCACCAAAACGAAAAAGGAGGGACGTAGAACTGGGGTGGCGAGCACATTCTTGTTCCCGCCATTCTTATTGTTGATGGCTACAGCCAGCGCGTTGATAGCAGTGGCCAGCGTGTCGTCCTTGGCAAACTTATACGTGTAGTTGGTATTGTCCAGGTCGTTGGGGTCGTCATTGATTTTAATGGTGACCGTCTCACCCTCGGTGGCGGTGCCGCCAAAGGCAATCGTCCCGACGGCGTATACTGTGCGGCTTGCAGCGTTGCGGACGCCCGTGGGCTGGATCAGTTGCGGAGCTGCCGTGTAGACCAGCACACGGCGGTTATACGGGTCTGCGACATAAAGATTGGTGCCGTCCCAAGCCAGCGAGGTTGGGGTCCGCATGACGTCCGCGGCTGAGACAAAGTTCGGGTAGACGGAGTCGCTGGTCAGGTTTGCCACCAAGGACCGCTGGCCCAGAGCCGCGTCGGCCTTGGCGCCATTCGTCGTAGGAATCGTGTTGTAGACAAGGACCCGATCGTTTCCACCGTCGGCGATGTAAAAACGTTTCCCATCGCTGAGGGCGTAGCGCGGAAAATTTAGGGTTGCGGCGCAGCGGCCCGGGTAAGTTGCCTTGCCATCGGCGTCGGTGCCGTTGGAATCGCACAGGACGCTTGTATTGTTAGAGATCGCCGTAACGAAATCCGCTTGGCCCAGCACGAGATCGGCGGGAGCGCCGTTAGACGTTGGAATGTTGTTCCACACCATGACGCGATTGTGGCCAAGGTCTGCAACCAGAAGGCGGCGACCGTCGCTGGACACGGAAACCGGATTCAGCAGATTGTTTTGCTTGGGGTCAACGGTGGCTCTGGCAATATCGACCTGGGGAACAACGGTGAAATTAGGCTGGCCAATCACAACGTCGGCGGGCGCGTCATTGGTGCTCGGAATTGAGTTCCAGATCAGCACGCGATGGTTCTGGGTGTCGGCCACAAATAGCTTGCCGTCCTGGATCCAAACGCCTTGTGGCCCGCGCAGAGACTTGTTGTCGGTCGCGATCGGCTTCAACTTGTCAAACGCCGTCTGCCCGAGCACAACGTCGGCGGGCTGGCCGTTAAAAGTGGGCAGGTTGCGCCAAATCAGAATCCGGTTGAAATCGGTATCGGCTACGGCGAGCACCTTGCCGTCGGAGGCCACGGCTGTCGCCAGTCGCATCGTATTGGCGGCGATCTTGGCGGGGAAGACGTTTTCGGGGGAAACTTCAAAATTCGGCTGGCCGAGGACAATCGAGCCCACGCCGACACAGGCCGGGCAGCGTGAGCCCTGTGGGGGCTGGACATCGGGGCGGGGCACGAAGCTTGAGACGCCGTCGAAAATCACGATGCGGTGGTTGGCGGGGGCTGCGCCAATGCGGCTGGAATCAGCAACATAGAGACGATTGCCAGCCACCGCGACGCCTCCGGCAGCGCCCAATTGGGTGGCGCTGCTACCGGGGTATTGCTCGGTAAAAGTTCTTTGCCCGATAACGAGCCGGGCGGCTTGGCCAGTGTAAAAATCCTGGGCCGAGCCCAAACAAGCGAACAGACACAGGCCGACGAGGAGCTGGTAAATCAACATTTTTCCTAAGAGTGGATCGGATGAGACTAAACCTTTAGTATACCGGTTTGAATAGGGGACGCGGTAGGCCGCTTTCGGGTTGCAGAATCGCGGGGGCCTCACCATCTCCGAAGGCTACGGCTTGCACGTTGAGTTCCATATCCAGATGGGGTATGGCCGCAAGCGGTGTCCCAGCGGGGAAGTTGCCCCGGCTTCCCACCTGTGCGCCGCTTACACAGTCGATTTCAAGGACCGCCCAACGTATACTTGTGAGTTGCTCTCAACGGAATCTAGTTGTATGGCCCGGGCAGGTGCCTGGTTGTTGGATTCGGGAATTCAACAAAACAGCGGCGGCGTGTCCCGCTACCGGCGCACCGATATCGCTGAAAACCTGCCCGTGTCGACGGAAATCACCGGCTATGTCGTGTCCGCCCTCTGCTACCTTTTTGAGCAAAGCGGCGATCAGCGTTATCTGGAGGGCGCCAAGCGTGGCGCCGATTTCCTGATCGATCAAGCATGGGACCGCGCACTGTCGAGCATGCCCTTCGAGCTAAGTCCCGGCGGTCGCTACAGCTACTTTTTCGACACCGGCATCATCGCCCGTTCGCTACTTTTCCTTTATCGGCTGAATCCTTCTGAACGGTATCTCAGCGCGGCTCGAGACTTGGGTAGCGCGATGGAGCGCGACTTCGGCAGTATGTCCGGAGCTTACCATCCGATCGTTCTCCTGCCGTGCAAGAGCCCCGCGCCGTACGAGACATGGTGGAGCAAGATGCCCGGGGCCTTTCAATTGAAGGCGGCACTGGCTTGGCATGAGCTTGGCACCGTTACTGGCGAGGCACGCTTCAGCGCCCTCTATGAGCAACTGCTTTCCCGATCGCTCAGGCAATATCGCGAGACGCTCGACATTGAACGGGACGAAATCAGGAAGATGGACAGGCTGCACGCCTGGGCTTATTTCCTCGAAGGCCTGCAACCAGTGGCCAGCCGCCCGGAGATCGCCAAGCTGCTTGAAGAAGCGCTCGCCGAAGGCGAGACACTTCGCGAGGCGATCGCGCCCCGATTTCTGCGCAGCGACGTCTGCGCTCAGCTACTGCGAGTCAAGCTGCTCGGCGGCGGCACGCCGGCCCCGGGAGAGATCGAACGCATCGAAGCCTTCCAGTACCCCGAGGGCGACCCTGTCCTCGCCGGTGGCTTTGCTTTTGGACTCCGCGACGGCGCGCTCACGCCGCATGTGAATCCGGTCTCCACGGCCTTTTGCCTTCAGGCCTTGAGTTTTGCCGGCCAGGCCGCCGGCAATGGACTGGACCATGCCAACTGGCGCAGCCTCGTCTGAGATCAAGCTCGCCTTTGCCAGTTGCACGCGGGATCTGATCGACCAATTCGTCGAGGAGGTGCAGCGCATGGCGGGCCTGGATCTACCTGTCTTCCTTGTCTCGGAGTTCAAACCAGAGACTCCTTGCCATTGGATTCCCTGGCACCCTTTCGAGCAGTTCGATATCAACATGGCGCGAATCCGGTGGCACATTCGCGATCATGCGATTCGCTTCAGTTGCATCCTGGTGCAGCCGCGCCAACCCTATTGGGACATGCGCTGGGCCGGCATTCGCATCGCCCCCACCAAGGTATTTTTCTTCAACGAGAACTACGGCCACTTCCCGATGCACCCCCGCGGGCTGCCACAGATGCTTCGTCACGGGTTGTGGCGCACGCGCAACTTCATCGTCTATCAAACACGGATTGAAGGGCCGCTCTTCACCTACTGGTGGCGCGTCAAGAATCTCTCCAGCTTTGAGCGGCCGCTTTACGCTTGGCTCGCTGGGCGGCGCAAAGCGCTGAAGACAGGGCCACTGCGAAGTGAGCTTGCTCCAGCGCTTGAGCCCGGGATCACGGTCGTCATCCCCAGCCGCCAGGGCCGCGAATTGCTGGAGGCGTTGCTGCCTCAGATACGCGCCCAAGCCGCCGGGGCGGCAGTGCGCCGCGTGATCGTCGTCGACAATGGGTCCAGCGATGGAACGAGCGAATTAGGCGACGGCTTGGTGGAAGTGATTGAAGAGCGCCTTCCGATGTCGTTTGCCGACGCGGTCAACGCCGGTATCCGAGCCGCACGCACCACGCACGTCTGCCTGTTGAATAACGACATGGTGCTTGAGGGTGGAT